>JASHQK010000044.1 GCA_030039195.1 Candidatus Sulfotelmatobacter sp. | reverse complement strand
CCCCAGGAACGCACATAGACATACTTGATGTCGGCCAGCTTGACGATGGGTTGCGCCGTAATTCCCGTTTCCTCGCGAACTTCCCGCAAAGCGGCGTCGAGGGCCTTTTCGCCAGAATCCACCAGCCCTTTCGGCAGGCAAAGAACGGCTTTCGGCTTGCGGCGAGCCGGTCGTTTCGCGGTATCTTCGGCTGCATCGGCAACGGCTGGGGAGTCGGCCGGCTCGATTGCGGCGATCCACCAGACGTCATCTTTTTTTCGGAGGACCACGCCGCCGGCCGAGATTTCACGGATCATAACTCTGCAAGTTAGCAGCATTGCAGGACTTTCGTCATCCTGCTAGAGGGGGGTGGTGAGGCAGTTTGATAAAGAAGCGAGCCAAAACGCGCGATTATTGTGGCGCGAAGAACGCGCCACAGGGGTGCGCGCGGCTCGCCCAGATCCTTCACTACGCAAAAGAGGCTTGCTCAGGATGACAAAAGGACTGCACCATTACCTGTGGCTGGGTAGTACGGGTAGTAACGGTTACCGTGAGTTTCCGGCGTGGCACAGCCGTGCCCTTACGCCTTTCTTGTCGAATATGGCATCTTACATGTAGGTTGGGTTCAGTAACCCGGCTTTGTGGGCCGGGGGATGTGGGGTGGGCCGTGAACAGTCTGGGGAAGATTATCCGGTCGGTGCAAGCCTTCGGGCGGGAGCTTTCCCGCAAAACGGTTCCACTTGCTGCGCCTCGCACTCCCGCCATAGGTCTCGCGCTGGGCGGCGGCTTTGCCCGTGGCATCGCTCATATTGGAGTTCTGAAGGTCCTCGAAGAAGAGAGCATTCCGGTGCGGCTGATCGCGGGGACCAGCGTAGGAGCGCTGATTGGCGCCTCGTATTGCAGTGGTCTGTCGATCGCCGAGTTGCGGGAAGTCGCCCGCAACACGCGCTTCACTTCGCTGGCGCGCTGGACGCTCTCGCGCTACGGCTTTGCTTCCAACGATCGCATGATCACGTTCCTGACGCGGATTCTGAAGGCAAGGACTTTTGAGGAAATGCGGATTCCTCTGGGAGTGGCGGCAACCGATTTCAACACCGGAGAAGGCGTTGTGTTTCATTCCGGTGAAATCATCGATCCGGTGCGCGCCAGTTGCGCTTATCCGGGCATGTTTTTGCCGGTCAATATTCGCGGACGTTATCTGGTCGATGGCATGCTTTCGCATCCGGTGCCCACGCATCCGCTGCGCGAGATGGGCGCTGATCGCGTGCTGGCGGTTCATCTCAAAGGAACGTGGGCCGGGGGAGGAGCGCCGAAGCATCTGTTCGCCGTTATCGGGCAGTCGTTCGCCATTGCGCAGGACGCGATGGGATCGATCTGGAGATCGGCGGCCGACCTGGTAGTTGAGCCGGATGTTGCCGGGTTCGAATACGACGACTTCAAGCGCTCGGACGAATTGATCCGAGTTGGCGAACTGGCGATGCGAAAGGCCCTGCCGCAGGTCCGGCAATGGCTGGAGGCGCCTGCCGCGGTTTCGCAGATTGCTGTGAAGCCTGCGCCGCAGGTTTCGCCTATGCCGGCCGATTGATAGTTTGCCGATATTCCGCGCTGCGTCGATAGGGGTACCCTCGGGGACCTTCAACCGCAAAGATTCGCCACGAACGCATCCGCCTACGACCCAGGATGAAGAGGCCTCCGAGCCTCTTTCGGCCGGACAGGCGGGGGCGGCTGTCCCTACACGATTTTTCAAAGGGGACAATTTGACCCAATCACTCGTAGCGGTGATCCAGATCACACAGCGCTGTGCGGGAAATAACCCAAACTGTCCTGTAGGGTCCTGTCCGGGGAAGCGCCCGCGGCTTGGCGGGCTAGAGTTAAGCTATTGAATTACAAAGGGATGCTGGCGAGTCTTGGAGCGGCAAGTTCCCCATCTCCAGTTGGCTCGCCGATTGCCCTTACCCTCTACGTGGGCAGTAACCAAGCGGCTTCGAAGAAAGCCATCTGCCCCAGGGGGTTGGCGATGCGTGCACCTTACGGTCTGAATATTCTCGATAATTGCCTTACCTGCCCGAACCGGCAAGACCATATTTTCTGCAATCTTTCGCTGCAGGCGGGACAGCGTCTCAATGACATCAAATCGACGGCCGTGTATCCCAAGGGGGCGATGCTGTTCATCGAAGGCCAGCAGCCGCGGGGCGTATTTGTTCTTTGTACCGGAAAGGTGAAGTTGTCGACGACCTCGCGCGAGGGCAAAACGATCATCACCAAGATCTCGGATGCGGGCGATGTGCTGGGCTTGAATGCCGTGATTTCGAACCATCCGTATGAAGTGACGGCAGAGATGATGGAGCCGGGCCAGGCCAATTTCATCCCGCGCGACTCGCTGCTGCAGTTGCTCCGGGAATTTCCGGAAGCGGCGCTGCGCGTGGCGCAGCAATTGAGCCGCAACTACTACACGGCTTATGAAGAGATTCGCACACTCGGGCTGGCTACGTCGCCGTCAGAAAAGTTCGCAAAGCTGCTGCTTTCGTGGTCGACAAAGTCGACACAGAACGACGGTTCGAGCCAACTCCGGCTGACGCTGACCCACGAAGAAATCGGAGAGATCATTGGCACAACGCGGGAAACCGTGAGCCGCCTGTTCTCTGAGTTCCGCAAGAAACAGCTGGTGCAGATCAAAGGCGCGACGCTGGTCATCCGCAGCCGTCCAGCGCTGGAGAAGATTGTTCAGTCCTGAAGTGAGGTCGCAACACCCAGCGGGCGGGCATCGTGAACCAGCGATGCCCGCCTTTCGCTTTGAATGGGACGAGAGAGGTTCGGAACTTGGCGGCATGCGAGTTGACTTTTGGGCAAAGGTGGTTCACCATATGACTAGTCAGACTAGTCTGTGACAGAGGTAAGGAATGGCAAAGATCCAAAATGGCCTGGAACGCGCGCGCGCAACCTGGCAGGTTCAAACGGCCAAGGCCAAGTTCAGCGAGGTGTTTCGTCGCACCCGGATAGAAGGTCCGCAACGCATTACGCGCCAGGGCAAGGAGGGAGTCATCATGATCGCTGAGGAACAATATGACCAGCTTATTGGCAGGTCTCACCGGCCCACAAGCCTGGTGAAGTTCTTCCGCGAATCTCCTTTGGTTGGTGTTGACCTGGAGTTGGAGCGCGATCGCGCGCCGGCTCGAGACGTCGACCTATGAGCGGATTCCTGCTCGATACAAACTGCATTTCCGAACTTGTACGAAGCAAACCCTCGCGAGCGGTTCTGCAATGGGTCGATGCTGCCGATGAGAGTCTTCTTTATCTCAGCGTGCTCACTTTGGGAAAAATTCGCAAAGGCATCGCGACATTACCGCCGGGCGCTCGACGCACGAAGCTTGAGACATGGCTCGAGGTGGAATTGAAGATGCGTTTTGCGGGAAGAGTGCTATCGATTGACGTTGCCATCGCCGATCGCTGGGGACTGCTTGCGGCTCAGGCCAAACGCAAAGGGCAGGTACTATCGGCCGTGGATGGCTTGCTGGCGGCCACGGCACAGCATCACAATCTGGCGATCGTGACGCGTAATGTGGCGGATTTTGCGAGCTCAGCGCTACAGGTTGTGAATCCGTGGGAATCCTGACTTTACCAGCGTTCTTTTATTTCCCGATCTTGCCGGCTTCTTCCTGAATCCTCTGCCACGCGCGTTCGACATGACGCTTTTTCGTGTTCGTTTGACCAACGCACAAACGCAGCGTGAGTTTGCCATTCAGTTTCGTGTGGGTGAGAAACAGGTCGCCACTGCGATTGAGCCGGTCCATGATCGTTTGATTTGCAGCGTCCCCGGCCTTGTGACGGAAGCAGACCAGATTGAGCGGAGCGGGAGCGGCCAGCTCAAATCGATCGTCATTGCGAACCCACTCAGCAAATTCCTGGGCGAGCCGCACATGTTCGCGAATGTGATGTTGCAATCCCTCGACGCCATAATGGCGAATCACGAACCATAACTTCAGCGAGCGAAAGCGGCGTCCGAGTTGAATGTGCCAATCGCGATAATCGATGACCGCACCCGATTCGGTGGCCTGATTCCGCAGATACTCGGGCAGGATGCTCAGCGTCTGAATCAGCGCTTTACGGTCGGCGACCCAGAAGCAGTTGCAATCGAAATTGGTGAACATCCATTTGTGGGGATTGAAATTGTAGCTGTCGGCCAGTTCTACGCCGCTCTGCAGGTGGCGAAATTCCGGACACAGCATGGCCGTGCCCGACATAGCGGCATCGACATGGAGCCATAGATTGTGCTGGCGGCATATTTTGCCGATCTCGGCAACCGGATCCATGGCGTTGGAAGAAGTGGTGCCAATGGTCGTGCAGACAAAACAGGGAGTCAGGCCGGCGCGCAGGTCGGACTTGATCTGCCGCGCGAGCGCTTCGGGACGCATGGCGAAATTGTCGTCAACGCCGATCTGGCGCAGGTTGTCGGTGCCGATGCCGGAAATCATTGCGGCCTTTTCGAGCGAGGAATGCGTTTGCGTCGATACGTAGGCCACGAGACGGCCGGTTGCTCCTTTTTTGTTGCTGGAACCGTGAGTCGCCCGCTCGCGTCCGGCGAGCAGGGCGCAGAGAGCGGCGCTCGAGGCCGTATCCTGAATTACGCCGCCGCCGCTGGAGGATGACAAGAATTTCTCCGGTAGGCCGAGCATGGAGACGAGCCAATCCATGACGTGCGTTTCGAGTTCCGTGCATGCGGGACTCGTCGACCACAACATTCCCTGCACGCCCAATCCTGAGGAAAGCAGGTCGCCGAGAATACCGGGGCCTGAGGCATTACAGGGAAAATAGGCGAAGAAATTCGGAGACTGCCAATGGGTGACGCCAGGCAAAATCAATTGCTCGACATCTTTCAAGATCGCGTCGAAAGTCTCGCCCTGCGCGGGAGGATCCTCGGGAAGCGAAGCCCGGATTTGCCCAGGCTTCACCTGCGAGAGCACGGAAAACGATTCAATGCGGGCGTGGTAATCGGCGATCCAATCCACCACGGCGTGGCCATAGCGACGGAATTCGTCGGGCGTCATGTGAAAAGATTTCTCGTCTGAGTTCATGTCTTCTGAATATTTCCGAGGGCGCTCGTTTGATTCGATGATTCCGGCGGTTGATCGAGCGCAGCTTTTGTAGCCAGGATGAAACCGAGAGTGTGCGCCATGCCGGCGTGCCAGGGCGCCGAGCACGACATCTGCGGCGTGTGGTCGGGAATGACAACGCCATCGAAATGGTTGCGGTGCAGAATCGAGAGAATCCGAAGCATGTCGACGTCCCCTTCATCGATGAAGGTTTCGCGATAGTACGGGACTTTGCCGACCACATTGCGAAGATGAAGATAAGCGATTTTTCCCTGCCGGCTGTATTGGTCGACGGCCTCGTAAGCGCTGCCTTCGGTCATTTCGGCGATCGTGCCTACGCAAAGCTCAAGCGCGTTGCTGGAACTCGGAGCCAGATCGAGCAAACGTTGATACATGTGCGGCTGATAGACCAGACGCGGCTGTCCGCGCATGGTGGGCATGGGAGGATCGTCGGGATGCGCGGCCAGGCGAACGCCGGATTGCTCGGCGACTGGAATCACGTCTTCTAAGAATCGCTGCAGGCGCCGCCACAACTCTTCGTGCGAGATTGCGGGCTGTGCGCCCGGAGGGGCGTTGGGATCGTAGATCATATTCCAGACGATGCCCTTGGGCAGCGGTTCTTCGTCGGCGGGGCCATCCATGCCGACGATGAGCGCTCCGCCGCGGCCAGCGGGCATGGTGACGCGTCCGCAAACGCCGGCGATGCTGAAGTTGTAGCCGAGGACAGGAATGCCAGCTTCGCCCATGCGGCGAATGATGGTCTTCACATTTTCGATGTGGCGTGGACGCCGCGGGCCATCGAGAAGAATGTCATGCCAGTGAGCGGGATCGAGATTCTCAATGCCGGCAAAAATCAGGCCCGCGTCTTCGATTTCTTTGCCGAGCTGCATCAGTTCCGCCAGGGTCCAGAGCTTTTCGGGATCGCCCGCTACTCCCCATGGCTGATACTTGCCGCCGGTGGGCTGATTCTGGCGAGGATTGTTGGCGCCTTGCTTGAAATAGTCGACGAGATGCACGATCACGTGCGTACACCCGGCCTGTCGCGCGAAATCATAATATTCGCGCGTCAACATGTGACGGTAGAGTCCTAGGCCGACTTTCATATTTGCCCGTTCATTGTGTGCTGATGTCTTGCGTCTGGGCTGCGGCTGTCGGGGGCGCGAACGCGTCCACCAGCGAAATCACTTTCATGGCCGGCTTTAACTGGTCCATGCCAGTCTTGCTCAAAACCGTGATCTCGACCGGCTGATTCGGAATCAGGTCGAAATAATTGTCAGAAATGTCAACATCGTTATTTCCGAATGTCACATAAACGCTACGCGCGAGTACTTTCGAGATAAGACGAAGCTTGTATACGTGGCTCCCCCAGGCAGCCGTTCCAGCATCATTCAATTCCGTCTCGACCTGCGCTGCTGGAAGATGGATTTCTTTCTTGGGAACAAAGTAAAGGAGATTGCTCGAAACCGTTTTGCCGTCGACGATCAGATCCGTGACGGCGAAAATCTTTGCGGCGTCGGTGCCATTCGCGTTCACAAACTCTGATAGCGGACGCTGCACATAAATCTTGCTGGAGAGTTCCGGGATCTGGATGCTCTGCGTGTTGTCGCTGACCGTTGCACCTTCGAGCGTCATGATGCGCACGCGAAGTTGCGCGTTCGTGGGGGCAGTTTTATCGGAGACGACGTAGACGTTGAAACTGCCATCTTCAACGTGCGGCGAGACCAGCAGCGGAGCATAGAAGCGACGCGCGTAGTACTGCAGCGCCTTCCACCGTCCGTAATAATCGATGCTCGACCACGACGCGACCGGCCAGCAGTCATTCAACTGCCAGAAAATCGAGCCCATGGTGCGCGGCCGATCTCTCCGCAGATGTTCAGCGCCAATTTTGATGCCTTCGGCCTGCAGCACCTGGCTGGCGTAAAGAAATGACGCGAAATCCTTGGGTTCGGAATAGTCCTTCAGCATGTAATCGTGAATGATCGAGTTGCCCTCGTTGTTCTTCTGATGCGCCAGCATCACGGGAGTGAAGATGCTGGTGCGATCTTCAGGGGCGGTGAACGCTTCGACCGTCGCCATTTCCGGAAAGGATTGGAATCCGAATTCGGTCATGAAGCGCGGGGAATGTTTTTCGTATTCGTTGAAAGGAACGCGGCCGTGCCAGACGCTCCAATCGTGAAAATCGCCGGACTGGAATGAAGGCGAAGTTTCTTCGTAGTCGGAGCTCGGTGAACTCGGCCAGTAGGGCGTTTCCGGAGCGAGGCGCGCCACGACACGATTGAGAATTCCGCTGAAAACGGTCAGATAGTCCTGCCACATTTGCATGCGCGCGGCGGTGCTGAGCTGGTCGCGATCGTCCCAGTGGAAGGCCTCTTCGGTCTCGTTGTTGCCGCAGAAAATGATGATGCTGGGATGATCGCGCAGGCGCTTGACCTGATACTCGGCTTCTCGTTCCACATTCTGTTTGAAGGCATAAGTGCCCGGCTGCCAATCGTTGCCGAACATGAAATCCTGCCAGACCATGATGCCGAGTTCGTCGCAGAGGTCGTAGAACTCCTCCGTTTCATAGTAGCCACCGCCCCAGTGGCGGATCATGTTCATGTTGGCATCGCGGGCGGACTCGAGAATGCGGCGGTACTGCGCCGTGGTCACGCGATTGGGAAAGCTGTCGAAGGGAATGACATCGGCGCCTTTGCCGAACACAGGAATGCCATTGATGAGGAACTCGAAGGAACGTCCCCATTGATCGAGGTCGCGGCGCAGAACGACCGAACGCAAACCGGTGCGGACCGAAGCTTGATCTTCGACCGCCTTGCCGATCTTCAATTGCGTCGTGAATTCATACCGCGGCTGCGCGCCGTAACCCGCGGGATACCAGAGATCAGGATTTTCGATCTGCAGAGGAAATTCGAAATGATTGATGCCGGAATGGACGATGACATCCTGCGAGAGTTCGTACTTTTTCCCTTTTTGCGTATAGCTGAGCGAGAGTTTGCCCGACACACCTTCGGTAGCGCTTGGAGATCCGAGGACTTCGACTTGGGCGACGACGTGCGCGACCTTCGTTGTGATATCGCGTTGAGCGATGTGCAAATTTGAAATGCGCGCGTCATTCCAGGCTTCGAGCATGACCGGACGCCAAATCCCGCTCGTCACGAAGCGTGGGCCCCAGTCCCATCCGTATTCGTAGGCGGCTTTGCGGATGTAGGTCTTCTGTTCCGTATGCGTGTATTCGCGCCATTTATCGGTGGCGGCAATTTTTGCCGCGGCCTGGATGGGTGAAGGAAAAACAACGCGCAGCTGGTTGGCACCGGAGTGCAGGAGCGATTTCACATCGATGCGCCACTCGCGAAACATATTGTTCGGCGTTTGGGATGAGGGGTCCGCGTCGGGAAAAAGCAATTGCTTGTCGTTGAGGTAAATCAGCGCGTAGGCATCGAGCCCTTCAAAAACAAGTTCGATATTTTTGTGATCCAGCAAAGCGGGAGTTGCTTGAACCGTGGTGCGGTACTCCCAACTTGCGTCTTCGATCCATTGCAGCTTGGCCTCGTTATCGCGATAGAACGGATCGGGGATCAGCTGGTTGCGCAATAGATCGAGATGAACGTCTCCGGGTACCTGAGCTGGGCGCCAGGTCGTCTCAGCGCCTCCGGCTTCCGGGATTTGGCGAAATTCCCAGCCCGAGTCCAACTGGACTGTCAGCTTCTGGAGAGTTGGCTGCGCTCGGAGGGAAGTGGCAAACAGCATGGCACACAGGAGATTACCGAAAAGCTGAGCTGATCTAGACATGATTCGGTCCCGAAGGGGATTTGTTGACGGCTGAACCGCTGCCAGGGACTCGAGAAGTCCCGGACCCGACATCGTAACTGCCGCAGAGGCAAATGGGAAGGAATGTGATCCTAATCACAGGCATTTGTTTGATTGATTGTGATGACCGTCACGACCAAGCGTGCTATGCCACACGGTTCTAGCGGGCGGGGAACAATAGCCTAGCCGCATGGGTGCTCTGTCGAGTTCTGTCGAGACACAGCCGGTTCCGGCCCGGAATGTGCCAGGCACGGCTGCTCATCTGCGGCCGCTGCAAGTCACATGGGAAGTCACGCGAGCTTGCGACTGGAAGGCTACGCCAGCGCGAATGGCGCGCACGCGTCGAGGGAAAGAGGAGTTCTCGACCGTCGAGGCCTTTAACCTGATTCAGGAAGTGGCGGCGATGCATGTGCCGGTGTTGGCGCTGACCGGCGGCGATCCGCTTTCCCGCCCCGATCTGTTTCCCATCGTTGAATTCGCCGCGCAGCGCTCGGTTCGGACTTCGCTGACGCTTGTTCCTACACCGCTGCTCACAGCGGAAGTGATCGCCGAACTGAAGGCGTCCGGACTCATGCGCGCCTCGTTCTGGCTGCACGGATCGACAGCTGCGTTGCACGACGGCTATGCCGGGATCAAGGGGTCGCATGCGCGCACGCTGGCGATGGTGGGTAGCTGCCATGAAGTCGGCTTGCCGGTGCAGATCAACACAATGTTCTCGCGGCGGAATTTTCATGACGTCGATCCGATGATCGAGCTGCTCACGCGGCTGGATGTGATTCTGTGGAACGTCTTCTTCCTGGTGCCTGCCAGCCGCGATCAAATCGACGAACTGCTCAGCGCCGAGCAGCACGAAGAAGTCTTTGCGAAGCTCTATGCCGCCTCGAAACGCGTGCAGTTTCAGATCAAGACCTCGGAGGGACAGCACTATCAGCGCTATGTGATGCAGCAGAAGATGCGCGAGTCCCGCGGTTCGGCGAGGCAATCGGAGATTCTGCCGCGAGCCCCGAAGAACCTGAACGACAGCAAGGGATATGTGTTCGTCAACTATCGCGGCGAGGTTTTCCCCAGCCGCTACCTGCCGGTATCGGCGGGCAATCTCACGGCCGCGTCCTTGCCGGAATTATTCCGCGAGTCGCCTTTGTTTGTTTCGCTGCGCGACAGTTCCCGGCTGAAAGGAAAGTGCGGAACCTGCGCCGTTCGCCATGTCTGCGGTGGATCGCGAGCACGCGCCTACGCGTTGACTGGCGACTTATTCGCAGAAGAGCCTTGCTGCGCGCAGGCGTTGTAAGGCATCCATGGGAAAAATAGAAAAGTGCTTCTCCAGGGACGAACGTCTCTGACATGCCGCGGTATGTTTCCGTGAACTGCGAGCGTGCGCAAAATCACCTATGGGTGTGATTGCAGTTCGACGGGGCCTGCACCCATTGCGCGAATTGCCTGCGCGAGAAACCAGTGAAAAATCAGCCGCATCCACGTTTTCACAACATGTTTGAAAGTAAGACGGCTCCGCACCTTCTCTTGGTGAGGAGCCCTTTCCTGACAAGTTCGAGTTGTTTGTTATTGCTGCGGCGAATCGGAGCTGCCTGGGTTCTGGCCTCCGGCGTGATGTCCCCAGCCTTCGTGGTGGCTCTGCATTTCATCGAATTGCTTCTGCTGATCGGGCGTCAGCAGCGCGCGAACCTGGTCATTCGTGGTTTTGTGAATGTCCATCATCTTGGAACGGCGGTCTTCTTGCGAAAGTGAAGTGTCGGAGTGCAGGCTTTCCATCTGCGACTGCTCCGACTTGAAAATGTCCAGAACTTTCGCCTGCTGGTCGGAAGTGAGATTGAGGTGCTTGGTCAGCATATCGGTCCGTTGTTGCGGATCGATATGGTGACGGCTGTGTTCCGGCGCGGCCTGCTGCTGGGTGTTGCTGTTATCCTGAGCGACAGCCAACGGCATCACTGCGTAAGCGAACGCGGCCAAACTCAGGGCAAGAAAACAACGTTTCAACATAGTTTTTCCTCCTCGTGCTTTTTGCGGACTCCCCACTATGGAACCTGATTATCCGCTTTGAGTTTTGAGAAGTGGCTGGATTTTACGTATCTTTACTCTATTCTACGCACTCTTACCGATCTGGGATGACTCAGTGAAGGCGGGCGGCAATCGAACGGAATGCCGGCCTGTTCGATCATCTGGAGTCCAACAAGAGACAAAATTTTACGGTTCTGTGGGCGCGAAGCGGCTATCATCCGATCACGAAGGTACAAGGTGTCGAGAGTTCGACCATCGTCGAATAAGAGGATGGGCAGATTTGTCTTTTTCTGCCTGTTTGTAACCCTGCTCGCACTCGGACATCCGTTTGCGCAAAGCGGCGGCGCACCCAACCCCGCGCAACAACCATCGGTTGCGGCGAAGCCCGCGGAAGCCCAGCCAGTTCAGACTCAGCCAGTCGCAGCTCAGCTTGCGCCAGCGCAGTCAAGTCCGATAGCGGGAACAATTCACGGACTCGTCAAGTCGGGGAATATGCCGGTGCCGGGTGCGGCCGTCTCGATTTCTTCGGCGTCGCCGGATGTGAAGATATCCGTCTGGACCGACGTCGAGGGCAATTACACCGCGACCGTGCCGGCGTACGGTTCATACACGGTGCGCGTCGAGATGGTTGCGTTTGCAAACAGCACAAAGCCGGTCGTAATCGATGCGACCCACCAGAATGTTCCGGCCAACTTCGAGCTAACTCTACTTTCGCGCACGCATGAAGCGACTCTCCAGCCGCGGCGCGCCAATGCTCAGGCGTTCAACCAGCGTGGATTTCAGAGCTTATCGATCATGCAAAGCATGGCGACGCAGGATTCCGGCAGCAACGGACTGAGCGATGTCGTGCCCTCGGGCATGCCGGTTCCGGGGATTGATCCCAATAGCGCGACGGAATCGATTGCGGTTTCAGGCAACACTTCGAATCCGTTCAACTCAATGAGCGGAGACGAACTGCAGCAACGCATCAACGACTTTCGTGCGCAAGGCGGCGGGTTTGGTGGTCCTGGAGGATTCGGCGGCCCGGGAGGAGGGGGTGCGGGCGGTTTTGGCGGCGGGGGCGGCCGTGGCGGAGGCCCTATGATGATCATGGGGCGGCGCGGCTTCGACATCAATCACCCGCACGGATCGCTCTATTTCGGGGCCGGCGACTCGGCGCTGAATGCCGCGCCCTATGCACTGGTCGGCGAACCGGCGACGAACCCCGCCTACCAGCAGTACAGTTTTGGCGCTTCGGTCGGAGGGCCGCTGAATATTCCGAAGATTTATCACGGCGGGACGAAGACGTTTTTCTTCGCGAATTACAACGGGCGGCGGGGAGAGAATCCGTTCGAAGATTTCTCCACGGTGCCGACGCTGCTGGAGCGCCAGGGAGATTTCTCCGAGACCACGTATCCGGGGACGCCAGTGCAGCCAGTGCAGCTTTACATACCCACGACGCCATCCTGTCCGACGCCTCCCGCGGGTGCGACCAATTCCATTCCCTCAAACTGCATCAGCACAGTTGCGCAGAACTTGCTGGCATATATTCCTCAGCCGAATCTGCCCGGGACTTTTCAGAACTTCGAGTTCATCACCGCCACGCACAGCGACACCGACGATCTCAATGTGCGCGTGAATCACTCTTTCGGCGCGGCTCCGGCGTTCGGACGCCGCGTGCCCGGTGGAGGCCGCAACTCGTCGCGAAACAGCTTGACCTTCGGCCTGCACTATCACCGGTCGTATTCCAACATCACAAATCCTTTCCCCAGCGTCGGCGGCAGCACCGACGTGCAGGGGTGGGACGTGCCGATCGGCTATATCCGCAGCATCGGAAAGCTGACCAACAGCCTTCGCTTCGACTTCAATCGCAGCCGCACGCACACGCAAAATCTGTACGCGTTCGCCGACGATATTGCCTCTGCGGTTGGAATCAACGGCGTCTCGACGAATCCGTTTGATTGGGGATTGCCTACTCTATCGTTCACCAATTTTGGCAGCGTGAACGATACCAATCCGCAGCTGCTGCGCAATCAGACGTACACGCTTTCCGATTACGTCGTTTACAGCCACGGCAAGCACAGCGTGCGCTGGGGCGGCGATTTCCGCTTCGTGCAGCTCAATACCGAAGCCAGCAACAACGCCCGTGGCTCGTTCATCTTCACGGGATTCAACACGGGGCAGATCGTCAATGGCGTGCAGGCTCCCGACACGGGATATGATTTTGCCGATTTCCTGCTCGGCCTGCCGCAGCAGACGTCGGTGCAGTTCGGGCAGGACAATTATCACTTCCGGGGCAGTTATTGGGACTTGTATGTACAAGACGAATGGAAGCTGCGCGGCAATTTTACGCTGAACGCAGGAGTGCGTTACGAGTACGTTTCGCCGTTCACCGAACTGCACAATCAGATTGCCAATCTGGACCTCTCACCGGGGGTCTTGAGTCTGACGGCCGGCACGCCGGAGGTCGCGGTGGTCACGCCGGGAGAGCCGGGCCCATTTAGTGGAAATCTGCCCGCGTCGCTGGTGCGGCCAGATCGCAAGGGATTTGCTCCGCGAGTCGGTTTCGCCTGGAAGCCGCTGAAGAACACGGTCGTCCGCGGCGGGTACGGCATCAACTACAACACGGGCGCGTATCAGGGAATTGCGCAACAGCTGGCGTTTCAGCC
>JASHQK010000506.1 GCA_030039195.1 Candidatus Sulfotelmatobacter sp. | reverse complement strand
TTTGCGAGACATGGGAACGCTATTCGGATTCTCGTACGGTCGTCTACAGATGAACTCCAAGAGGCATTCTCGGTTGCTCAGTTTCGCAGTGCCCCCCTCATGGCAACAGTCGGATGCGACGACTCGGAGAAGATCACCCAACTGGAAAAACAGAATCAGGAGCTGCAGGTTGAGGTCAAAAGGAACGAGTCAGTGGTCGATTATGACCTGCAGGACAAGTGCTCAAAGGATGCGACAGCGTGGTTTAATGCGGCGACTCGACCATATCTGAATGACTGATGCGCTTACCTGCCCACGTCTCGCAAAGGCAGCGAGACGTGGGGCACCCCAGTAGATTCACCTTCTATCTCTGCACTGCCATCGCGACGGCATTTCCTCCGCCCAGGCATAGCGCGGCGATGCCGCGGTGGACGTCGCGGCGGATCATTTCATAGATCAACGTGACGAGTACTCGCGCGCCGCTGGCGCCGATGGGATGGCCAATGGCGACCGCGCCTCCGTTGACGTTCACTTTGTCAGGATTGAGTTTCAGCTGGCGCATAACTCCGAGGGCCTGAACAGAGAACGCTTCGTTCAGTTCGTAGAGATCGACGTCTTCGTTCTTCCAGCCGGTCTTTTGCCAAATTTTCCGGACCGCGTCGACGGGCGCCATCATCACCCAGGCCGGATCGATGCCGCTGGTGGCTTGCGCGACGATCCGGACCATCGGCTTCGCACCGAGTTCTTTGGCTCGCGTTGCGCTCGTGACGACGACAGCCGCCGCGCCGTCATTCACGCCGGGAGCGTTTCCGGCTGTCACGGTTCCATCTTTCTTGAAAGCCGGCTTGAGCGCGCGCAGGACTTCGATGGTTGTGTCCTCGCGGGGGCTTTCATCTTTTTCGAAGACAATCGGCGGCTCGCCTCTCTTTTTTGCCGGAATTTCCACAGGAACGATCTGTGACTTGAAGCAGCATTCTTTGATCGCTGACACAGCTTTGCGATGTGAGTTGAGGGCGAACTCGTCCTGCTCCTCGCGTGTGATCCCGTATTTCTCGGCGACGTTTTCGCCGGTGATGCCCATGTGGTAGTTGTTGTAAACATCCCAGAGGCCGTCGTGCACCATGGAGTCGATGATTTGCGCGTTGCCGAGACGATATCCCTGGCGCGCTTGGGGTAGAAGATAAGGAGCGTTGGTCATCGATTCCATGCCGCCGGCGACGACGATGGAACTGTTTCCGGTCTGCACTGCTTGCGCGGCGAGAGCGGCGGCTTTGAGTCCGGAACCACAAACCTTGTTGATTGTCATGGCACCTGTCGCCGGAGACAATCCTCCGAAGATTGCAGCCTGACGCGCGGGATTCTGGCCGAGTCCGGCGGAGAAGACATTGCCCATGATGCATTCGTCGACCTGCGCGGGATCGAGGCCGGCACGCTTGACGGCTTCGCGGACAACGATCGAGCCGAGTTGCGGAGCGGAGAACGAAGCGAGGCTGCCCTGGAATTTTCCCACCGGAGTGCGGCAGCCGGAGATGATGACGACATCGTCGAAAGAGGGCATAAATCGTGCTCCAAATCGAATCTTACGATCCTCATTATAGATGCGGCGGCAAGCCAATGCGGAGCAGGGCGGCAAAGGTCAGGAATGTTTCGTGGCCTCTGGACCTGTTGGTTGAAGAAGGTGCAACTCTGCAAGTTTTTCGTGAAACGCGAACTTGGAATTGAGAAAACACGCTCGCGCCGATGCGATTCCCGGGAAAAAGTTTGCTCCACTCGCGTCTCGAAATTGATTTCATGACTTTGGTACAAGGACCCTGCGCAATTTCATCGTCATTTTTTTCTTGACTTCATTTTTCATTAACTCTATACATCAACTAGTTGCAGTAGAAGACCGCTGCACATTTCCATGAAGAATGGAAGGGAGAATAGAAACAATGGCAACCAAGAAGAAGGCGAAAAAGAAAAAGAAACACTAAAAGAAGTTCAGTAGAAAGTGAATAAGGGGACGCGGAATGCGTCCCCTGAATTTTTTGGCGGATAATGCGGTGCGGTTCAGTTCGACGGCGCCGGTGCAGCGATGGAGACGGGAAGCCTCTTCTCGCGAGCCGGGCACAAACTGCGATAAGGACAGAAATCGCAGTGCGTTCCAGGCTTGGCCGCGAAATTTCCGGCGGCGATTCCTTCGGCGGCCGCTTGCACGCGTTGGCGGGCAGTCAGCAGGTCGGCATCGCAGCGCGTGGTTGACATGGGCACATTGTCTTCCAGGTTGTAGAAAACGAGCGCTCCCACTTTATATCCCCACTTCTCAGCGACAGCGATGGCATAGAGCGACAGTTGCAGGCTCTCGTCGGCAGCTTTCTGATCGCGTCCCTTGCCGGTCTTGTAGTCGATGACGGAGACCGTGCCGTCGGGGCGAGAGTCGATGCGGTCGATGCGCCCGACGACGGTGATCTCACCCAGGCGAATTTCGAACGGCTGCTCGGTGGAGAGAACGTGTGGCGCGGAGGCTGAATGCGCTGAGGCAAGGAAGGCTCGCAGTTGGTCAATTCCCTGCTTCTCGTAGAGTTCGTGCTGATAAAGCTCCTGGATTTTCGAGTCGGCCAGATCGCGGCAGAAGATGGCGATGAGTTCATCGTCGGTCTTGGGGCGACCGAGTTGCACGGAATCGAAATAGGTCTTGAGCACGCGATGCATGGCAGCGCCGTATTGCATGGCGGCTGCGGGTTTTGCGGCCAATCGCCAGTCGCGATCCAACTTGAACTGCAATCCGCAGCGTTCGTAAGAATCGACTGCGGAGGCACTGAGGCGCGTGTGCAGGTTTCCGAGGACGGGCAACGAGAACCAGTCGCTCGAACGAGATTCGGGCGGATATATGGCCGAGGCGGCTGCAAGAATGTCGAGCCGGCGCTGCGATCCACTGGCACGCGCCGCTTTGAACCAGGGGGCGAGCGCTTTGTTCTCGATCAGTTCGCGGGTGTAGCCGTCGGGATTCTTGTTGATTTTGCCGCGACCCTCGCGCGCATAGATGCGCAGCGAGTCGCGGGCACGGGTCATGGCGACGTAGAAGAGGCGGCGTTCTTCCTGCTTATGAAGAGTCTGATCGTCGTCTTCGGTCACCGAATCCGGGTCGCGGAGTTCGGGAGGAAAGGCGACCAGAGTTTCTTTGAAAGGACTGGGAAACGAATTCGCGTTGGCGCGAAGAATGAACACGTGGGGAAATTCGAGTCCCTTGGCGCCGTGGACGGTCATGAGGCGAACAGCGTCGTCGATCTCTCGGGCCTGCAACGGAATGCAGCCGCCGGCGTCGCGGAAATAGCTGAGATAGTCGGCCAGTTCTTCCAGATCGATCGACCGGTTGACTTTCTTGTATTCCCAGGCAGCGACCCAGTTCAGAGCCGTCTGCAGAAGGGGAGAGCTCGGATCGAGGGCGAACTCCTTGACGACAGCATCGAGCGCCGAGCGGGCTTTCAGATTTTTCGCGCGGATCTGCTTGCGGACGCGTTCGATGGCGGAGAGGACATCCGCACCGCCTTCGACCTGTCCCAACGCGGAAGAGAGCGGAATGACCGGTCCGTCGCGCGAGTCGCGTGCGATGGCGCGCATGACCTGACGCAACTGTTCCGGATCGATATGGAATCGGGGCAAAGCGGCTACGCGGAAGAGGCTGACGTCGTCCCCGGTGGAAACGATTGCGTTGAGGCAGGCAAAAAGATCGCGAACTTCGGAAGTGTCGGAAACGTCCATGCTCTCGATGACGAAAGGAATCTCGGCGTCGGCGAGTTCTTGAACGACTTCGTCGCGATGTCCATGGGAGCGATACAGGACTGCGAAATCCGACCACCTGCACCGGGTCCTCTTGTGCATGTCCGCGAGCGTGGCGACGAGGTCCGGACCTTCCGCGTCTTTTGTGGAAAGGACGACAACCGACACCGGAGCCCGCGCGACCGGTGTTCCGGCACGCCGTGCGTCCTCGTCACGGGCGGATTCGAGCGGCGAGCGTTGATAGGCGAGCGCACCAGCGGTTTTGGCGAAGACGGGAGGGTTCTTGTCGATGAGAGCAAAGGCGCAACGAAGGATCGGCGTGGTCGAGCGGCGGTTCTTTTCGAGCACGACACTTTTGGTAGCGGGAAAGGTGCGACGAAACAGCTCGAAGGCTGCGCTGGAAGCGCCGCGAAAACGATAAATGCCCTGATCGGGGTCTCCGACGGCGAAGACATTGGCCTCGTCGCCGGCGAGCAGCGAGAGGATTTTGATCTGGGCGAAATTGGCGTCCTGGAATTCGTCGGCCAAAATGAAGCGCGCGCGAGCGCGGGCGTGAGACAAGGTGCCCGGATTCATTCGCAGGAGTTCGTGCGCCCGGGTGATCATGTGGCTGAAGGTACCGAGATTCGCTTCCCTCAGCCACAGCTCCGTGGCGGCAAAGACGCGCGCGATCTCGCGGCAGCGGCTAAGAACTTCCGACTCTTCCAGCACATTCTTCGATTTGGCGACGCGAGGGAGGGCAACTTCGCGGCGTTCGAGGCGGTCGACGTAGTCCGAATATTTCTCTGGAGTCACGAGTTCGTCGTGGCAGCGGTCGACAAACTTCAGAAGATCTTTCAGGAACTGGCCGACGTTGGCGGCGCGCACAAAGTACTCGAGGCGCAGCTCGCGGATGCGGCGGCGCAGGTAGATCCAGAGGTCCTGCTCGTCGAGGACGCCGAAATCCTGGCCTGCGCGCTTGAGCAGGTCGAGACAATAATCGTGGAACGTGGTGGCATGAACCGTTTTGCCCCCGAGGAGCCGGCGCAGCCGGTCTTTCATTTCGTTGGCGGCATTGTTGGTGTAGGTGAGGGCAAGAATTTCGTTCGGTTGCGCGTGGCCTTCGCAGACCAGATGCTCGATGCGATGGGCCAGCACGGAAGTTTTGCCGGTGCCCGCGCCGGCGATGACCAGCAAAGGTCCGTGAACGTGTTCGATAGCAGCGCGCTGGCGATCGTCGGGAAGGAAGGGAGCGGGACGGGAATTCGACTTCGGCACGGCCATTGCGGCTCAGGATAACACTCAAGAGGCTGAGGAAGGCTGTAGTTGCGAGAGCACGATGGCGGTTGCGGCGATGGCGGCGGTTTCGGCGCGCAGGATGGTGGGACCAAGAGATGCGGAGATCCATCCCGCAGCCTGGAAGGATTTCAGTTCGTCTTCGGTCCAGCCACCTTCGGGGCCAATTGCCAGCGTGATTGCAGTGGCGGACTGAGCAGCGAGGATCTCGCGCAACAGAAGCTGATCTTCAGACTCGGAAAGCACGATGCACAGACCACCGAACCGGGGCAGAGCATCGTGGAACTTCGCCGGGGCGGAGATTTCCGGTGGTGCGGTGCGGCGCGATTGTTCTGACGCTTGCCGAGCGATGCGGCGCCAGCGTTCCAAGCGCTTTGCGGATGCGGCAGCGAGATGGGAGTCGGTCCGGCGCGCAATGAGCGGAATGATCTCTGCGACTCCCAGTTCGGTGCATTTTTCGATCGCCCACTCCATGCGATCGAATTTGAAAATGGCGAGAAGGAGGGTGATATTGGCCGAAGTGGTTGGAGAAACTTCTGCGCCAAGTTCGAACTCGACCCGGTCGTCAGCGACATTGACGATGCGTCCGCGACGCACGACGTTTCCGGCGGAGATGTCGAATTCCTGTTCTACGCGAGCGCGCAGAACACGGGCGAGGTGAGCGGCGTGGTCGCCGGTGATGGCGGCACGATTGCCCGAGACTTCATCGGCGATCCATCGACGTCGAGTCATTAGCGAGTTATGAGTCCTCAGTCGCGAGTCCCGAGCAATGCGGGCGTCCCGCGGGTCTCTGCGTTTCAGACTTTCAGAGCCCTAAGACAGAGATCGCGGAGAAAATCCGCAGAGCACGCGGAGAAAAGAGCTACTTCCCATACTCTGCGAAAGTTCTCGGCCAACTCTGTATCTGAGGCTCCCACTTCTCGCAAAGGCGGCGAGAAGTGGGGCACCCCCAAAGACGTGGCCCGCTTCTGGCAAGAGAGGCGAGAAGTGGGGCACGCCCGGCCTCGTGGTTCGCGGCTCCCGAATTATCCGAAGATCTCTTTGACTTTGCCCAGCAAAGACTGCAGCAGCGGCTGGTTATCGACTTTTGAGAGGCCGTCGAGTTCCTGCAGCAATTCGCGCTGACGCTTATTCAATTTCGGGGGAATCTGGACGCGAACTTCGACGTATAGATCGCCTTTACCGTGGCCGTTGAGCACCGGCACGCCCTTGTTGCGAATGCGGAACGTGGTTGCGGGCTGCGTGCCCTCGGGAATCTTGAGGGTGTGCTCACCATCCATGGTGGGGACGCGAATGTCTGCTCCCAGGGCGGCCTGGGCCACGGAAATGGGAACCACGCAGTGCAGGTCATTGCCTTCGCGAATGAAAAACGGATGCTCTTTGACGTGAAGCACGACGTATAAATCGCCTGCGGGCCCGCCGAATTGACCCACTTCACCGCCTCCGGAGAACCGGATGCGCGTGCCGTCTTCGACCCCGGCGGGGATCTTGGCGTCGATCGTGCGCTGGCGGACGACGCGGCCCTGGCCCTTGCACTTGGGGCAAGGATCGGTGATCACGCTGCCGGTGCCCTGACAGGTGGGGCAGGTGCGAGCGATGCTGAAGAATCCCTGCTGATAACGCACCTGGCCGCGGCCGCCACAGGAGCGGCAGGTGGTTGGTCCTTTGCCCGCGGCCGCGCCGGAGCCGTGACAGGCTTCGCAAGCTTCATGGCGGCGGACGGTAACCTGGGTTTCCGTCCCGAAAACTGCCTGCTCGAATTCGATAGTGAGGTCTTCGCGCAGATCGGCGCCGCGCTGTACACGGCTGCGGCGACGTCCTCCTCCGCCGCCGCCGAAGAGGTCGCCAAATCCGAAGAGGTCACCGAAGATGTCGCTAAAATCCTGGAAAACGGTGGGGTCGAAGCCCGGCCCCGCTGCGCCGCCGCCGAGGCCGGCGTGGCCATAGCGGTCATATGCGGCACGTTTCTCGGAATCGGCAAGCACGGCATAGGCCTCGCTCACCTCTTTGAACTTTTCTTCCGCATCGGGATTATTGGGATTGCGGTCGGGGTGATACTGAAGGGCGAGCTTGCGGTAGGCGCTTTTTAGTTCAATTTCGGTGCAAGTGCGAGCTACGCCCAGGACTTCGTAATAATCACGTTTTGCGTTTGTGGTCAGAACAAAAACCTTTCCCTATGCCAAGTTCTGCTGCCTTCGGACTCCAGATCTATTATTGCAGGCCCCAGCGACAAGAAGCTTCCCTGGATATGACTGAAAAACCCAGCTTGCGAATCTATTTTCCCGGATTCTTTGCGACCTTGACCATCGCCGGGCGCAGCAGCCGGTCCTTCAATTTATAGCCGCGTTGCAGCTCCTCGATCACGTGATGATCGGGCGCGTCCGAAGTTTCGACCATTTCGATCGCTTCATGGTAATGCGGATCGAAGGGTTCGCCCTTTGTGGGAACCACTCGCACGCCGAGTTTTGCCAGAGCATCCTGCAATTGCTTGTAGATGAGCTCGATGCCGCTGCGGAAGTCGGTTGGTCCTGATTTGACCTGCAAAGCGCGGTCAAAGCTGTCGATCACCGGCAGCAGAATTTTGATGGCGTCGGCTGTGGCAAAGTCACGATATTCCTGCTGCTCTTTGGCGGCGCGCTTGCGAGCGTTTTCGAATTCGGCTTGCGCGCGAGCTAATCGATCAAGCAGGGAATCCCGCTCTGCCTTGACCTTCTCCAGTTCGGCGCTCATTTCCGACGTGCCATTCGCGATCGTGCCCACCGAGGTTTGGGAGCCAGATCCGGCTTGCGACTCTTCGTTGCTGTTCTCCGCCGGCGGAAGTTCGTGCTCCAAATCGATTGCTGCGTTCCGCACTTCGGTTTTTCCGTTTGCTTTCCCCATAACTGCCTTACTTACTCCGATTCATTCAAGATTTTGTCGAACAGGCGCGCAATGTAAGACACCGCAGTGATGGTGTGCTGGTAATCCAGGCGTGTTGGTCCAATGACGGCCAGGGAACCCATTACTTCGTTGCCCGCGTGGGCGGGCGCGCCGATCAACACGAAATTGCGCATGGAAGGCAAGGCCTCGTCGAGTCCGATAACCACGCGCACGGCTTCCTGCTTGACGTCGAGATAAGCGCTCAAGAGTTGGATGACTTTTTCCTTCTCCTCGAGGGTCTGCAACATTTGCTGCAGACGTTCGCGATCCTGCTCTCCGGCGACGAGATTGGCGGCGCCTTCCACAAAGACCACTTGCGAACCCTGCTCGGCCGCAAGTGCGCCCTGCTTGTAAAGCTGCTCCACAGAATTCATCAGGCGGTCGTACTCGCTGCGCTCCAGCTCGATGCGGCGAGAAAGCTCGGCACGCATGGCTTCCATGGTCCAGCCGCGGAAATTCTCGTTGATATAGCGCGCGGCGAGATCGAGATCGGCCTGCGAAAGTTCGAGGCGCAAAACGCGGTCGCGAACCAGACCTGAGCGAGTTACGACTACGGCCAGCACTTTTTGATCTCCGAGCCGGGAGAAATAGACATGCTCGAGTGCATTTCTCGGGCCGCTGGTGGCCACGGTTACACCGACATTGCGAGAGATGAGCGAGAGCACGTGGGAAGTGCGCTCCATGAATTCCTGCACATCGGTGATGCCGGCGAGCGACTCGGAGATCTTGGCTTCTTCCTGCGGAGCCAGACGGGCATTGCCGGAGATCTGCTCGACATAATATCGATAAGCTTCGGTGGTCGGGACGCGTCCGGCGGAAGCGTGAGGCTGCTCGAGAAAACCGGCGTCGGACAAATCGGCCATGACGTTGCGGATGGAAGCCGGACTGAGGCCTTCGCGGTTCGACCGAGCCAGGGTGCGCGAGCCTACCGGTTCGCCGGTCGAGATAAAAGTCTCGACGATGGCGGTCAGAATTTCGCGTTCACGCGTTCCGATGTTGGCGTCAGCAGGCATTTGGTTCCGTGTCAGTTTTCTCGACCGAGCGGCAACGGACGGGGGAGAAACGGTGTCTGGGTCATTCGTCTCTAACTACATTAGATGCAAAAACTTAGCTTTTTGGACCAAACTCCCGATCCTGATTGGATTCTAGGAACGGCGGGTAGGGCTGTCAAGCAAGAGCGAAATAAAAGACACGCGGGAATACAACGCAGGCCGAGGCTGCTATGCTCAAGGTCTTTCGATGAGAAGAAAACCTCATGTTGCCGTCATCGGAGCCGGAGCATTCGGCGGGTGGACCGCGCTGTATCTGGTGGAGCGCGGCGCACGGGTCACGCTCCTCGACGCCTGGGGGCCGGGAAATTCGCGGGCGTCTTCGGGCGGAGAAACACGAATCATGCGCGGGGCCTATGGTTCCGATCAGCCCTACACAGAAATGGCGGCGCGCGCACTCAAATTGTGGGTGAAATACGAGCGGCGATGGAAGCGGCAGTTCCTGCACCGTAGCGGCGTGCTTTGGATGGCGTCGGGAGGCGATGACACATTCGAGCGTGGGTCGATCGAGATGCTGCGCCAGGCAAAGATTCGCTTTGAGGAATTATCGGCGGCAGAGATGAAGAAGCGCTGGCCGCAGATCAATTTCGAAGGGATCGGGTGGGGCATCTACGAGCCGGAATGTGGATACCTCGACGCGCGCGAAAGCTGCGAAGCCGTCGCAGAGGCATTCGTTGCGCTGGGAGGCGAATACCGGCAAGCTGCTGCGATGAGCGACGATCTGGAAAGCGGTTGTTCGCGGGGAGTGCGGCTTTCTGACAGTTCTCGCCTGCAGGCAGACGCCTACGTCTTCGCCTGCGGTCCTTGGCTGGGAAAGCTGTTTCCCAGAACTATCGGCGACCTGATTCGTCCCACCAAACAAGATGTTTTTTTCTTCGGTCCGCCGGCCGGTGACGATCGTTTCGACGATCACCAACTCCCCGTGTGGGGCGATCATCACCGCGAACGCTTCCGTTACGGAATTCCAGGCAGGGATCGACGCGGATTCAAGGTCGCCGACGACACGCGCGGCCGGGAATTTGATCCGACGGACGGAGAGCGCCTCGTCAGCTCGGAGACTCTCGCCGATATTCGCGAATATATTGCGTTTCGTTTTCCTGCGCTGAAATGCGCCCCCTTGATCGAGACGCGTGTTTGCCAGTACGAGCAGACTCCGGACGGCCATTTCATCATCGACCGGCATCCGGCGAACGAAAGCGTGTGGCTGCTGGGCGGAGGCTCCGGCCACGGATTTAAGCACGGACCGGCGGTCGGAGAGAGGATGGCGGAGCTGATTCTGAAAGATGCTGAACCGAAGTCAGTCTGGCAGCTGAGGCGTCTCAGTCCTGTACCCAAACCCCAGGGCCCGTCATCCTGAGCGGCGATTCGACCGCGAAGCATCTATGTATCGACAGCAGAAACTACGTAGGTCCTTCGCCGCCGAGAGCTGCGGCTCAGGATGACAAGAAGAGTTACTGAATCTGAATGATGTTCGCTGGGGCTGCGGCTCTAATCTCGCTGACGCGATCGACTACTTTCCTCGCGAATTCGTAAATCGATTTGGCGTGGGGCGAATTCTCGCCCTCGAGCACGACTGGCTTTCCTGTGTCTCCGGCTCGGCGAACTTCGGGATCGAGCGCGATGCTGCCCAGGAACGGCACGCCGAACTGGTGCGCGGTTCTTTCTGCTCCGCCGCGGGAGAAAATATCGATTTCGTGCTGGCAGTGCGGGCACACGAAATAACTCATGTTTTCCGCCACGCCGACCAGATCCACTTTCATCTGGCGGAACATCTCGATGGCTTTGCGCGCGTCCTGCAGCGACACGTCGGAAGGAGTCGAGACCACGACCGCACCGGTCAGCGGCACGGTTTGCACGAGAGAGAGCGCGACATCGCCGGTTCCCGGAGGAAGATCGACGACCATGTAGTCGAGATGTCCCCAGTCGACGAGGCCGAGGAATTGGCGCACGATCTGGTGCAGCATGGGGCCGCGCCAGATGATCGGCTTGTCGCCGGGATTCAGAAATCCGACCGAGATGACTTTGAGGCCGAAAGCCTCGATCGGCTCAATGCGGTTTTCTCCGATCATGCGGGGCTGCGAGTTTACACCAAGCATCAGGGGAACGTTGGGACCGTAAACGTCGGCATCGAGCAGACCGACTTTGTGGCCCATCCTCGCGAGCGCGACCGCCAAGTTGACGGCCAAGGTGGTTTTTCCGACGCCGCCCTTGCCCGATCCCACGGCGATGATGGCGTCGACGCCGGGAAGAGGTTGCGGTCCGGGTTGAGGTCCGGCTTGATGTGGCATATGTGCGCTCAAGAGATCACGCTCCCAGTACGAAGATGAAAGCTGGACTGCGAAGAATTGCAGAACAGAACCTGTTTTCGCGAACCCTGACTTCGATTATACAGGCGCAAGAATGCCCACCACATGGAGGGTCCGTCTTTGAAGCGCCGAGGAAATCTGCTTCAGTGCACTGGGTTCACTCGCAATGGCGAGCGCGCTCTCGGCGGTCGCCGCATCACGAAGATCAGCGAGATACTCACCAGGAACAGAATTCCCATCAAGTAAAAGACATCGAGATAGCTCAGCAGGGAAGCCTGCTGTTGCAGGAGTTGGTAGAGAAGCGCGTCGGCTTTCTGCGTGGCGGTCGCGGGATCGAATCCGCGGAACTGCATGAAGCGCGTCATCCCCTGCAGTGTCTGCTCGGCGGGAAGGCTACCGGGAGTCAGGTTTGCCGCGAGAACATCCTGATGAAATTGCGAGCGCCGCGCCAGCCATGTGGTCACAAAGGAAATTCCCATGCTCGATCCGATGTTGCGCATGACGCTGTACAGGCTAGTGGCGTAGCCGGTCTCTTCCTTGGGGATTGGTTCCATCGTCAGCGTGGTCAGGGGAATGAACAGAAACGCCATGCCGAAGCCCTGATTGATCTGGTACCAGAAAATGTCCCAGGTGCCGGAATCCAGGGTCATGTGGGAATAGCCGAAGAAAGCAAAGCCGGCCACGGCGAA
>JASHQK010000505.1 GCA_030039195.1 Candidatus Sulfotelmatobacter sp. | reverse complement strand
TCACCTTTCAAACATTCTTCGAGCACCACGCGCGCCCCGGCTTCGCCCAGCATTTTCCCGCTCAGCATCTCCGCCGCGACTCCGGCCGCTTCTTCTTTACTCTTCGCAATGACCACTCCCTTGCCCGCAGCCAGCCCATCGGCCTTCACGACAACCGGAGTATGAAAATGTCCCAGCGCGTCGCGCACCTGCTCGATCGAATCACAAATGGCGAACGGCGCCGTCGGAATACGATGCCGCTGCAGAAATTCCTTGGCGAAGCTCTTGCTCGATTCCAACCGCGCCGCCGCCTGCGTCGGTCCGAAGATGCGCCAGCCGCGGCGCGTGAATTCATCGACCACGCCCAGAGTCAACGGCAACTCAGGGCCAACGACGGTAAGGTCTGGCTGCAGACGCGTGGCCAGCGCGACCATCGAATCCACGCTTTGCAGATCGGCCGGGACGCACTCCGCATCCTCAGCAATTCCGCCGTTTCCCGGCACACAGTACACCTGCGCAATCCGCGGAGATTGCCGCAGCTTCCACGCCAGCGCGTGCTCGCGTCCGCCTCCGCCAAGTACCAGCACTTTCATAGGAGAAAAATTAGGTTAGGGATATCGACGGAAAGTGTCAAACCGGGTTTTGAGTGGGGAGAGCCTGTTTTCGTAACCACCGATCTAAGCAGCTAAATTCACACGATTGATGCTTTACACTCGCTATTGAGCGCCCGAGCGGCTTGGAGGTTAACATGTGGGCACAGAATCGGCGCAACATCGTGCGTGTCGCAGTCCTTATGCTCTCGTTGGCGTTGGTGATTTTTATCGCGCAGAAGGCCCCTGCGAAGAAAACTACCTCCTCAAAAAGCTGTCGCGGACTGCACGCAGGAATCCGCGCACAGGTCATGGGCCCCAATATCGAGACACCGAACGTGGCTCTTTCTTTCACATTGTTGAATGATTCGGATGCGTCGATTGATGTCAAAGCCGGATCGTGGAAGATAGTCGTAGACGGAACAGAGTTGAAAGATTCAGACTATCTATTGGGTAATGGGCCGCATCCCGTAGGAGGCTACCGAGTCCTAAACCCGGGCGAGTCCTACGAGTTTGGGATAGCCCTGCCCATCGTCCAATACTTCCTTCCAAATGGCGAACACAACGTCAGTTGGAGAGGGGCCGGGTTCGAAAGCTCCACGATCGGTGTTGCCATTACTCCGGCGTCCCATTAACTATTCTGCCAGTCTTTCGAAAATCCCCAATATGCCTAGATCTTGGCTCAGAAGTTTGCCGACCGTGTTCTATCCGACCGTCGAGTGATGGCCCCCGCCAAATCCAGTAACCAAGCATCCGACCAGCCATTAACCCCGCTTAACTCTCCAGCCGTATAATCTCTGCAGTGATCACCGTCTCCAAAGAGGACTATCTCAAGTCCATCCTCGAGGCCGAGAGCGAGGGCGAAACCGTCATCTCCGCACGGCTGGCGGACTGGCACAAAGTCTCTCCGCCCGCGGTCACCATGGCCCTCCGCCGCCTGAAAAGAGACCGACTCGTGGAAGTGGAAAAAAACGGAGAAGTCCGCCTCACCGCTGGTGGCCGCAAAATCGCCCGTAAGCTGACGCTTCGGCATCACCTGATCGAGCGCATGCTGGCTGAGATGTTCGGCATGGAGTGGTGGAAGGTTCACGACGAGGCCGAACGCCTGGAGCACGCGGTTTCCCCGGATTTCGAAGCCAAACTTCTCGCCAAACTGGGATCTGGCGGTGCCTGTCCGCACGGCAATCTGAGCGAAGTCGAAGGGGCGGTCAGCCGCCGCAAGCGAGGCCTGGTCCTGCTCGCCGATGCGGAACCGGACTCTCACTACACCGTAAGCGGCATCTACGAACGCGACCGCCAGCTTCTGGAATTTCTGGAAGCCCGCGGCATCCGTCCTGGGGCGAAACTGCATCTGCTCGAACGCAATTACGATCAGACGGTGACCCTTTCCACCGCGAAGGGAACTGTGTCTCTCGGCCCCGCCGCCACGCGCCGCGTTTGGCTCTCTAACGGCGTAAGCTCAAAACGCTAAGGAACCACGGCTTGTATCAGGGCACGCCTTCAGGCGTGCCGAAACCGTCGCGGAATCGCCGCGCCTTCAGGCGCCGCGTGCCTGGCACCCCAACATCGCCATGCAAACCACGATTCGTCCCAGGGCACGCCTTCAGGCGCGCCGAAACCGTCGCAGAATCGAGTGCCCTTGCAGGATGCGTGAGAATTCATTTTAAGACAGCCAGAGCGGCATCCGGCACGACACTACAGCCCCGAAGGGGCGGAATGTGAAAGCCCAGGGCGTGAGCCCTGGGGAAGGTGAGACACATCCGAACGAGTCCCGTAGTGACGGCACGAGTTCTCACACGCGCTGTCCGCGAAACCTGGCACGCTAACGCCACACTGCAAATGACGCTTTGTCCCAGGGCACGCCTTCAGGCGTGCCGAAACCGTCGCGGAATCGACGCGCCTTTAGGCGCTGCCATAACCTCCTTTTACCATGAACTGCTAAGGCTTGTTCTTCGGTAACTCCCAAAACTAGTTAACCATAGTTATCTTTTGCGGTATACTTACACTAACTATTTATTGCCGCAGAACAAAGACCATCCCGTAAGTTCGCAATTGGATGAATGAAAAAAAGACAGCATCGAAAGCCCAGGCAGGATTGTTGTTCAATGTCCTGAACGGCTCGTCCAACGGCGATGTCGTCGTCACTCACGAAGATATCGACCGCGCCCACGACCGCGAGCGCGTCCTCACCACGCGCACCCAGCGCGGCCTGTGGTCCCGCACGCGCCTTCTGTGGCTCCTCATCGGCCCCGGCATTCTCGTCATGCTCGGCGAGAACGATGGTCCGAGCATGCTCTCCTACGCCGCCACCGGCGCGCGTTTCGGTATCGGATTCTTCCTGCCATTCGTCGTCCTCACGTTTCTTATGGCCTGCGTCGTTCAGGAAATGACCGTCCGCCTCGGAGCGGCCACGCACCGCGGTCACGCCGAACTCATCTTCGATCGCTTCGGCCCCTTCTGGGGATGGTTCTCCATGATCGATCTCATGCTCGGCAACTTCCTCACCCTCGTCACGGAATTCATCGCCATCCGCGCCGGCCTGGGATTTTTCGGCATCCCTCCGTGGATCGCCGTTCTCGCTGCCTGGATCGTGCTCTGTGCGGCTTTGATGTCTCATCGGTACTGGACCTGGGAGCGCGTCACGCTCTTCGCGGCGATGTTCAATCTCATCTTCGTTCCCGTCGCTTTGCTGAGCCATCCCCATTGGGGCAGCATCGGCCACGCGATGTTCGCCTGGAAGCCGCTGCCCGGCGGCATCACGCAAGACACCGTCCTCATCCTGTTGGCAGACATTGGCGCCACCGTCACGCCCTGGATGCTTTTTTTCCAGCAGAGCGCCATCGCCGACAAGGGCCTCACCACGCGCGACATTCGCTTCGGCCGCTTCGATACCGTGTTGGGCGCGGCCTTTGCCGCACTCGCCGCCCTTGGCACCATCGTCGCCACCGCCCCGTTGTTTGCCCATGGCATGTCCGCCGGAAATTTTGAAGCCGCCGAATTCGCGCAGGCTCTTCAACCCTTCGTCGGCCGCCTGGGATCCACTCTCTTCGCGCTAGGCATGTTCGAAGCCGGCATGGTCGCCGCCATCACCATCTCCACTTCTTCCGCCTACGCCTTCGGAGAAGTCGCCCATCGGCCGCACAGCCTCAACCTTCCCTTTCGGCAGGGGAAATCGTTTTATCTCGTCCTGCTGCTCGAGGCCGGGGCCGCGGCCGCTCTCGTCCTCATCCCCGGCATTCCGCTGGTTTATATCGTGCTGGTCGTCAACGTCATCGCGGTTCTCGCCATGCCGCCGGCGCTGCTTTTCCTTTACATGCTGGTGAATGATCGCGAACTTATGGGCGAATTAGTGAGCCCGTTGTGGGCCAATATTCTCGCGCTGGGAGTAGTCATGGTGTTGATCGCCGCCGGAGTTTTATTCGGCGTCAGTGTCATCGCCCCGCACGCTCTCGCTTTTCTTGGAGGGACCTAAATGATGGAGCCGCAGTCCAATTCCGCTCCGCTCGGCGAACCTGCCATTCAGGTCCCGGCCGAAGAACTGGCCTCGATCGTCGCCTCGCTCGAGCCCGATCAGTTCATCTCCGCCAAAGTCAGGCACCGCGTCACGCGCCGCCCGCTCTCCACGACAGAAGTCATTTTGTTCTGGGCGCTACGCCTCTACCTCGTTTTCATGTTCGGAGTCGTCATCTACCAAATCTGGAGCGGGAAGCGCTAGTCCAGCGAAGCAAAATGAAAATGGGGTGCCCCACTTCTCGCCGGTTTTGAGCCTTTGGGTGGCGCAGCGCTTTCAGCACTGCGATGCAGATGCTCACAAATCAACCGGCTTTAGCCGCTGCGGAGCTGTTCAACATCCGCTGAGAACAACTAAGGGCACGAAAAATCACGAAGCATGGAAAACGCCGCTTTTCCTTTGTGCTCCTTCGTGCCCTTTGTGGTTAGCGGTTTTCACTGTATTCCTTCGTGCTCCTTCGTGTCCTCTGTGGTTAACTACGACACTGTCCGTTAGCTACGCAATTCTCCCCAAACGCATTACACTGATAAGTTGCGATTTTTGCGTCGGCGCCCCGGGGCTCGCGCGCGAACCGATCCTACCCAGCAAATTGAAGGAAGATCATCATGTCTGTAAATAGCTACAACACCCGCTCCACCCTGACAGTTGGCAACAAAGAATACGAAATCTACCGCCTCGACGCGCTCGACAAACAAGGCATCTCGACCGCGCATCTTCCGTTCTCGCTGCGCATCCTGCTCGAAAATCTGCTGCGCACCGAAGACGGTGGCAACGTGTCGAAAGAGGAAATTCGCGCGCTCGCCGCATGGAGTAAGAATTCCAAGCCCGACAAAGAAATTGCCTTCACCCCCAGCCGCGTCCTTCTGCAGGATTTCACCGGCGTTCCCTGCGTCGTCGATCTCGCCGCCATGCGCGACGCCATGAAGCAACTCGGCGGCGATCCGGCGCTGATCAATCCGCTCCAGCCAGTCGAGCTCGTCATCGATCATTCTGTGCAGGTCGACGAATTCGGCACACCCAACGCGCTCGAAATGAATGCACTGCTCGAGTTCCAGCGCAACAAAGAACGCTACTCGTTCCTCCGCTGGGGACAAACCGGTTTCCGCAATCTCGCCATCGTTCCGCCCGACACTGGCATCGTGCACCAGGTCAATCTCGAATACCTGGCGCGCGTGGTTTTTGTTCACGAATCTCCCGGCAAACGCCAGGCCTATCCCGACACCCTCGTCGGCACCGACAGTCACACTGTGATGGTGAATGGGCTGGGGGTGCTGGGATGGGGTGTGGGCGGCATCGAGGCCGAGGCCGCGATGCTTGGCCAGCCTGTCTCTATGCTGATTCCGCTCGTGGTGGGAGTGAAACTGACAGGACGCTTGCGCGAAGGTGCGACCGCAACCGATCTCGTGCTGACCATCACCGAGATGCTGCGCAAGCACGGCGTCGTCGGAAAATTTGTCGAATACTTCGGACCTGGCCTGCGCGACCTGCCTTTGGCGGATCGCGCCACGATCGGGAACATGGCACCGGAATACGGCGCCACGTGCGGCATTTTCCCGATCGACAAAGAAACGCTGCGCTATCTGCAACTCACCGGACGCAGCCAGGAACAGATCGCGCTCGTCGAGGCATATGCGCGCGAGCAAGGATTGTTTCACGACGAAAAGACTCCCGAGGCCGAATACTCCGAACTGCTCACGCTCGATCTCGCGACGGTCGAACCGAGCCTTGCTGGTCCGAAGCGTCCGCAGGATCGCGTGGTTCTCTCGCAGGCGGGCGAGTCGTTCACGAAAGCGCTGCCTTCGCTGATGAAGCCGAAATCGACAGCAAAAACCAACGGGGGTGCCCCACTTCTCGCCGATGTTGCGAGAAGTGGGAATACCAAGGCGTGGGAGGCGGAAGGTGGAAGCCCCGCCGCGATCGGAGTCGAAGATCCAAACGTGCACGAGCATGTATCCGCGCAGGTCAAAGACGCGCTGAAGCACGGCAGCGTCGTCATCGCTGCGATCACGTCGTGCACGAACACCTCGAATCCTTCTGTTCTGATCGGCGCGGGACTGCTCGCCAAAAAAGCCGTCGAAAAGGGACTCACCGTTCCGCCGTGGGTCAAGACTTCGCTCGCGCCCGGATCGAAAGTCGTCCGCGACTATCTCGAAAAAGCCGGGCTGATGCCCTATCTCGAAAAACTGAAATTCCATCTCGTCGGCTATGGATGCACCACCTGCATCGGCAACTCCGGCCCGTTGCCCGAGGAAGTTTCGAAAGCGATCGACCAAAACGAATTGGTCGTTGCCGCTGTTCTTTCCGGCAATCGCAATTTCGAAGGCCGCATCAACTCCGAAGTTCGGGCCAACTACCTGATGTCTCCGCCGCTGGTCGTCGCCTTTGCGCTCGCCGGACGCATCGACCTCGACATGCGCAAAGACGCAATCGGCAAAGGCCGCGACGGACAGCCTGTCTATCTCGCCGATCTCTGGCCGGCATCGCGCGAAATCGAAGAAGCGATTCAGCAGTCGATTTCCTCTGACATGTTCACGAAATCCTACGGCGAAGTTTTCAAAGGCGACGAGCGCTGGCAAGGCCTGTCGGTACCGAAAGGCCAGACCTACGCCTGGGAAAAAGACTCCACCTACATCCGGCAGGCGCCTTACTTCGACGATATGGACGTGAAACCCGCGCCGGTTCAGGAAATCAAGAAAGCGCGCGTGCTCGCCGTGCTCGGCGACAGCGTCACCACCGATCACATTTCCCCTGCGGGCTCGATCAAGAAAGACAGCCCGGCGGGAAAATATCTGCAGGAGCATGGCGTAAAGCCGGCGGATTTCAACTCCTACGGCTCGCGCCGCGGCAATCACGAAGTGATGGTGCGTGGCACGTTTGCCAACGTCCGCCTGCGAAACAAGCTGGTCGCAACCGAGGGCGGATTCACGCGCCATCTGCCGTCGAACACCGAAATGTCGATTTTCGAGGCGAGCGAAAAATATCGCGAAGACGGCACGCCGCTCGTCATTCTCGCCGGCAAAGAGTACGGCTCGGGATCGTCGCGCGACTGGGCGGCGAAAGGCCCGGCTCTGCTCGGCGTGCGCGCCGTGATCGCGGAAAGTTACGAACGCATTCATCGCTCGAACCTCGTCGGCATGGGCATTCTGCCGCTGCAATTTCCTGCGGGCCAGAATGCCGAATCACTCCAGCTCAGCGGAGAAGAAGTTTTCGACATCACCGGCATTCGCGACGTGGTCGAACACTTCTCCGCCGGACGCACGGTGAAAGTGCGCGCCACGCCGCGAGGCAAAGGCAGCAAGGAGAAGGAGTCGGTCGAGTTCGAGGCGCTGGTGCGCATCGACACGCCGCAGGAAGCGCTGTATTACGCCAACGGCGGGATTCTGCAGTACGTGCTAAGGCAGTTGCTGGCGAGCAAGCCGCAGGCGGTGGAAGCGTAACGCGTCGGCGCTCCGGATTGTGTAGGGACGGACGCGTTGGTCCGTCCGGCGGCCCGGGGGCACCGGGCCGCTCGCAGTTCCGCAATCCCCTTCGGTCCTCAACGTCAGTGGCTCCGACCGCGGCAGCGTTAGGGCCGCGCTCTCCGCGATGCGGCGAAAACCGGGGAGGACCGAGCGGATGGAAAGGGGTGACTCACTCAGCTGCTGGGAAGAGCCACTTCAACGCCCGTTGGAGGAGGCTACGAATGAGAGCGACGGAGGATTGAATAGCTCCGATCACCGCATACGGAAGATAGCCGGAGATCCCGACAAACGCAACTAGGGCCAGTCCGAAGTCCGACGCCGTCATCTGGACAGAAGAAGCAGGAATCCTCCGGAGCCCCCACCACTGGTGCAGCAACAACCATAACGCCGCCCACCCAACAACTCCACCGAGAAAATTCAGCCAAATCTGCTGGACCTTGCGCGCGCCCTTGCAGCAGCTTCGATCCATCTCGTGGATCTCAAAACAGAACCAGCCAAGAAACCCACTTACGACGCACGCAGCGGACCAGAACGCGACCTCAAACCAAACCGGCATTCCCATAGCGCGCACATTCTACGCTGGCATCCCCAGCTGATCAAAAAGCGGGCACGTCGCTCTCAATCCGCCGCGGCGCGGCTGGCAGCGGCCGCAAAAACCGCCGCCGCGCATGTTCCATTTCTTCGCGCCTTTGCGGCACGCCTGAAGGCGTGCCCTTCCACGATGCCGTCCCTACGGGACTCGGTTCCTTTTCTTCGCGCCTGTCCCGGGGCTTGCGCCCCGGGCTGTAATGTTCCGCCGCTTCGCGGCTGGGTTGCGGTGGTGCGCTCTGCGATTCACACGCCGTGATTTCCTTGCGCTGCGGGAAAGCAGATTCCTCGCGGCGGAAGCCGCTCGGAAGGACAAGTTGAAAATCTGGGAGGCTCTGGCGGCACGCCTGAAGGCGTGCCCTTCCACGAACCTCCTTTGGGCTCTTGCCGCATGCCTGAAGGCATGCTTTTGTTACGAGTCGCTCGTTCGGCACGCGCGGCACGGGTGAGCCGTGCCCTTTTGCGATTCTGCCGTCCCTACGGGACTCGGTTCCTTTTCTTTCGCCTACCCCGGGGCTTGCGCCCCGGGCTGTAATGTTTCGCTGCTTCGCGGCTGGATCACAACGGTGCGTTCTGCGGTTCACGACGCCGTGATTTCCTTGCGCTGCGGGGAAGCAGATTCCTTGCGGCTAAAGCCGCTCGGAATGACAAGTTGAAAAATCTGAGGGGCTCTGGTGGCACGCCTGAAGACGTGCCCTGATACGAATCTCTCATCTTCGCATGTTTCGGCACGCCTGAAGGCATGCCCTGATATGAATCCGTGGTCGCGGGCTTGCGGCGCGGCTGAAGGCGTGCCCCGTTCAGCTGCACGCGAGGTCCCTCGTCCCGCTGGTGAAAGCGCGGGGCTTCGGGATGACGCAACCCCAGGCGAACGGCTTGGTCGCCAAGTTAAGAATCCGCTTCCTTTGACGGCACGCCTAGAGCCGGGCCCTTTCATAAATCTTTCGCGGGCGCGTAGAACATAGCTCCTCGCGGGTTTTG
>JASHQK010000504.1 GCA_030039195.1 Candidatus Sulfotelmatobacter sp. | reverse complement strand
AATTCCGGAGGGCCGCTGATCGATTCCGCCGGACGCGTCATTGGCGTGAACACCGCGACGATTCTTCCGGCACAAGGCATCTGCTTCGCCATCGGAATCAACACCGCCAAGTTCGTGGCCAGCCGGTTACTCCGCGACGGCCGCATTCGCCGCAGCTACATTGGCGTCTCAGCGCAGACCGTCCCGATTCATCGGCGCCTGGTAAGGTTTTACGATCTTCCGAATGAAACGGGAGCGATGGTGCTGTCTGTGGAAGAGAACAGTCCGGCGAAGCGAGCGGGGCTGCGCGAAGGCGACATCATCGTCGCGTTGGAACGCCAGCCGGTTGCCGGCGTAGATGATTTACATCGGCTTTTGACCGATGTGCGCGTCGGTGTGGGAAGCGGAATCACCGTGCTCCGCTATACCGAGAAGCTGGAACTGAGGATCGTCCCGGAAGAAGCGAGGTAACGTCGCGAAGTGAGCGGGAGCGTGGGGCACTCCTGCCTGCGCAGGGGTCATCGGAGGGCATTCCAGACCTGCAGCACCATCACTAACAAGATCATCAAGGCCCAGATGCCGCCGCCGAGTACACGAGTCAACCGACCTGCTCGGGACATCGGAACGCTCCGGTCTAAGCCACTTCGAACGATTGAGGTCAGGGAGACCAGTAACAGAACCATCAGGAGGCAGTAGTCGAAGCTCGGACGCTCCACGTCGAACCTCCCGCGCAACTTCGATGAGGACGGCCGCACCAGCCGTCAGCGGAGCACCGATAGCGAGCCATCGTTTCATCGCAGGACAGCATATGCTCCGTGGTGAGGCTTGTCATTGCCTTCCCTTCCCCGCTGTGGTAGCCTCGTTTCGTGACATCCACTTTGCGCGACAAAGTACCCGCAGGGCTCGACCACAAAGAAGCAGAAATCTATCGCAAGCTCGATCCAGCGCGGCTTCCGAGACACATCGCCATCATCATGGACGGAAACGGACGCTGGGCGAAACGCCGCCATATGCCGCGCGTGGCGGGACATCGCGCCGGAGTGGCAGCCGTCCGGTCGACGGTAGAGACGGCAGCGCGAATTCATATTCCCGCACTCACGCTGTACGCCTTCTCCGAGGAAAACTGGAAGCGGCCGGCGACCGAAGTCGGTTTCCTGATGCGGCTGCTGAGCCGGTATCTGAAAGCCGAAGTCTCGACTCTGAATGAAAACAATATTCGGCTCGAGTACATCGGGCGCTGGCAGCAACTTCCTGAAGACGTTCAGGAGCGCATGATCTGGGCTCGCGAAGCAACCGAGCGAAACTCGGGCATGGCGCTAACGCTCGCGCTCAATTACAGCGCGCGCGGCGAACTGGTGGATGCCTTCCGGGCGATGATTCACGCCGCCGCTCAGAATGGCGGGACTGATCATCTCGAGATCGATGAAGAGGCGGTGAGCCGGAATCTGTACACCCGGGACTTGCCAGATCCGGACCTGGTCATTCGCACCTCCGGCGAGATGCGGCTCAGCAACTTCCTGCTCTGGCAGCTGGCTTATGCGGAGATTTACGTCACTCCTACGCTTTGGCCAGATTTTCGCGGCATGCATCTGCTCGAAGGCATTGCCGAATATCAGAAGCGCGAGCGGCGCTATGGCGGCCTGAACCATAAGGAGAGCCAGGCGGTCATCGCGGGTCTAAAATCCTAAGCACAGCAGGCACAGAGAGGTTCAGGGGAACCCCTCTGTGATCCTTTGCGGCCTCTGTGGTTATAATTCTTTTTTTCCCTTGCTTAAGCGCATAGCGACTGCAGTCGTACTGATTCCGATTGTGCTGGCGCTGATCCTGCGCGCGCCGATTCCGCTGCTGGCCGTCGTGGTCGCCGCTGTGGCGCTGCTCACAATTCACGAATTTCTGAAGCTGACCGAATCGTACGGCGTGAAGCCGATGCGCTGGCCGACGTACATCTTTGTCGTGGCATTCTTCACTGTGCTTGCACTCAATTTCGGCAACGACAAGCCTCTGCTTTCCACAGCCATATTTGTTTATTGCCTGGGATTCTCTGCGGCGATCGTCTCTTTCTATACGCTGACGATCGCGATGCCGCGCGTGGAACTCTCGACCGCATATCCGGCCGCGGCGGCGGCGGTTTTCGCATTCACATACATCGCTTTACCTCTCGGCATGCTCGTACAGTTACGCCAGCAATGGGCGGGGGCGTTTTATCTGCTCTACCTGCTACTGATTGTTTGGGCCGGGGACACGTTCGCGTACTTTGTCGGCAAGGCGATCGGGCGGCATTTGATGTCGCCGCGCATCAGCCCGAAAAAGACCTGGGAGGGCGCCGCAGCATCGGTCGTGGCCAGCGTCATTGTTGGATGGCTTCTGTTCGCCCACGCCGAGCAGATCAGCCTGGCTTTCCTCCATGTTGGACTGATCCAGCGTGCAGACGGCCTGTATGGCGCGGAAATTCCGGGCATGAGCACGGTCGTTGTGCTGACGATCGTGCTGAACATCGCTGCTCAGCTCGGAGATCTCGTTGAGTCGCTGATCAAGCGCGGCGCGGGAGTTAAAGATTCAGGGGCGATCCTTCCCGGCCACGGCGGCATGCTCGACCGCATCGACGCCTTGCTGTTTGCCGCGCCGGTGCTGTGGTTCTATGCGGCGTGGAGGGTAATGCAGTAAGCATGCTCCTTTCGAACCGCCCCCAAAAGACCGAACATCGTACAATGAAGTTGCGACATGAGACGGATTGCCATCCTGGGATCGACAGGCTCGATTGGGCGCAGCACGCTGAGCGTGGCTGAATCGTATCCTGAGCGGTTTCAGGTCGTCGCACTGGCCGGCGGGCGCAATGTGGATGCCGCGTTCGAGCAAGCGAAGCTTTGTCGTCCGTGCGTGATTTCGATGGCTGAAGAACACGATGCCGAATCGCTGCACGCGCGCCTGAAAAAGACGGGCCTTGGCGAGATCGAAGTGGTTCACGGCGCCGCTGGGACTGTCCGCGTTGCAACTCATCCCGAAGTCGATTTCGTGGTCAGCGCGATCGTCGGCGTGGCCGGACTCGAAGCGACATACGAGGCCGTTCGCGCGGGAAAGATCGTTGGCTTGGCGAATAAAGAATGCCTGGTGGCTGCGGGCGAGCTGATTACCGCCGAAGCTCGCAGGCAGGGCAAGCCGCTGCTGCCGATCGACAGCGAGCACAATGCAGTTCATCAATGCCTGCGCGGCGGCAGGATGGACGAAGTTCATCGCATCTGGCTGACGGCTTCGGGCGGACCGTTCTTACACACTCCGGCTGCGGAATTTGCCTCAATTACG
>JASHQK010000503.1 GCA_030039195.1 Candidatus Sulfotelmatobacter sp. | reverse complement strand
CCATCGAACGGCGGCGCGATTACCGGTCTCAACGTCGAGCTTCCGGGTGCAACCCTGAAAGCCGCCAAGGCGCAGATCAGGTGGCAAGGAAACGATCTCATCATCGTGTTGCTGCAGACTTAAAGATGACGCGTCCGCGCGAAATCCAAAACTGTTTTTTGTGCGGCTTGCTCTCGACGAATTTGCCGCTGCTGCCGGGTGAGAATGGAACACCCGTGCCAGCCGCAACCTCGGAGCCTAACAGCATCTTTGACCCCTTCGTTCTTAACGATACTTAAAGAGGTTCGCATTTGCTGACCCTACCACTCACCCTAGCCCCGATCCGCCTCGATGCTGGCAGAAATATCGGCCCCTCGCGGTTTCGATACCCGTCTCGCGACGGTGGGATACATTGTCCGAGGGCTTCTAGACGATTCGTCACCGAATCGCCATACCTCGCAGGGTACTGCCAATGGGATGGCAGGTCCGGTCGAGTGGTGCTCGCCGGACAATCACACATGCAGCTTCATGTCGCACCCAGTCGTAGAACTTGCTGGCAGTCAGGCCCAGCCACGGGATGAAACGTCCGACGCCGATCTCGGCCTTCTCCGACCAGCGTCGGACGAAATCCACGACTAGATCCCGCACATCATGCGGCACCCAGACGCCGGTTAGAGTTCCCCAAGACTTTTTTTAGCGCGATGTGCTTCAGCCATCAGCTCAGCCAGTACCTCGTCCTTGGTCTGCACCTTCTTCTCCAAGAACTCGATCCGTTTCTGCTTCTCCTCCACTTGGCGATGGGGACGCTCCTGAGACTGAAAAGCGGCGGCTCCGTTCTCGAACAGTTCCTTCTGCCAGCGGTAGAACACCGTTGGCCGCAGGCCCAGTTCTTCACACAGCTCCGAGACGCACTTTGTCCACAAGATGCCGCTTCAAGATGGCTACTTTTTCTTCCGGGGTGAAGTGCTTCCGTTCCTTCCTCATACGTTCGCTCCGCTATCTTAGCGGACGAACGCTTTCTCCATTTCCAACTGAGGCAGGACAGAGGTGGATCGCGATGATGGCCACCGCCAGTGTCCATCCCCACCGCCGATGACGGAACCACCCTATTCCTAATGTGAGAAGTGCTGCACTCAGGAGCACGAATAGCAATCCGACCTTGGTGCCAAGAGGATAAAGTCGCCGATAGGCTGCTGGGTTGAGCGTCCAAACACGGTTGAGGACTGTTCCCAGCTGCCGGTCTCGCGCTGGCACGAGCAGATCGGCGATCCCACCATCGCCGACGGCATGCTCGATCGATTGGTGCACAATGCCCATCGCATCGAGATGCGGGGAGAGGCCATGCGCAAGAAACGCAATCTCCTCCGGGAGGAGAGCGATGACAAGAAGGAATAAGTTGTAAAGGTCTGAACTCGATCTTGCGGACGGTGTTAGCGCGTGCTCCATTTGTCGGACACGAACTGGTGCCGAGGGAGGTATTTTGAGCGATTTTCCACGAGCTGACCCAGGCTAGGTCAAATCTAAGTGCTTCATCTGGCGCTGGCTTAGTAGCCAAGAAGCTGACCTTTGCCTCCGCGCTTGCGAAGCGACCAAGGAACCAGCAAAAAAGCGGTGAGATTTGACTACCTCTTTACAATAGTGGCACGTCTCTCGGGGGAGCAATCCTATTGCACCCATCGAAAAGGGGCCTCGCCTTGCAGTCGACACTTCGTCCACTCGTTGAAGCTGCCGAACGCGGAGATCGGTCGGCCGCCGATGCTCTATTCAGTGCCTTATATTCCGAATTGCACCGTGTTTCCAAACGGGAGTTGGCGCGACGAGGAGGAGCGGCAAGCCTTGGCGCGACTACCCTCCTGCATCAGGCATATATAGAGATAGCTGCCCAGGAGGGAGCGTTGTTCCCCGATCGCGGCAGATTCATGGCGTATGCTTCGCGGGTCATGCGTGGCCTGATTATTGACCACGCCCGGAACCGCTGCGCCCAGAAACGCGGTGGCCAATTTCACATCACTTCGACGAGTGCAGCCTTAGAGCACGCTGTTGCTGATGACCGCGAGCTCACGCTTATCGGCGAAGCGATCGATGAGCTTGCTAGAATCGACGCCCCGCTCGCCGAGATCGTGGATATGAAGTTTTTTTGTGGCTTCACGTTTGCCGAAATTGCGGCCATGAAAGACATTTCCGAGCGGACTGTGAAGCGACAATGGGAGAGAGCCCGTGCTTACCTGCACCATAAGGTTTCGAGCCATCTGGAGGCGTGACTGCGGTGTCCGCCCTTAGCCCAGAACGCTGGCAAGAAGTGAGCCCATACCTCGACGAGGTGCTTTCCCTCCCGGAAGACGAGCGTTGCGCTTGGATGGAATCATTTCGAGCTCAAAGACCCGATCTAGCCGATCTCCTTCAAGAGCTTCTCCAAGAGCACCGGGCAGCGGCACTGGAGCAATTCCTCGAACGGGCACCGGTCCAGAATGCCAGCGACTCATCTTTGACAGGGCAGAAGATTGGTGCCTACACGCTGATATCGCGGATTGGAGAAGGCGGCATGGGCTGCGTCTGGGTGGCAGAGCGCAGTGATGGCCGCTTCGAGCGCCGCGTGGCAGTCAAGTTCCTGAATTTTTCTGTGGCAGCGACTGGCGGCGCGGAGCGGTTCAAACGCGAGGGAAGGATTCTCGGCCAGCTTGCTCATCCCCACATTGCGGAATTGATCGATGCCGGTGTAAGTGGGAACGGAGAGCCCTATCTCGTTCTGGAGAACATAGACGGTGAGAACATTGATGAGTATTGCGACCGCCATAAACTCGATGTGGATGCGCGCATCAAGCTTTTCCTCGATGTGCTAGAAGCTGTTGGCCATGCCCACGCCAACCTGATCGTGCATCGCGATATCAAGCCATCGAATGTGCTGGTCAGAAACGACGGGCACGTGAAACTGTTGGATTTTGGAATTGCGAAACTGCTGGCCGACGACACCAACCCTTCCGCCACTACCATGCTCACGATCGAAGGAGGTGGAGCGCTGACACCTCTGTTTGCTGCGCCTGAACAAATTAGTGGTGGCACGGTGACGACCGCAACCGACGTCTACGGGTTAGGAGTGCTGCTATATCTACTGCTGAGTGGACAACATCCGGCGGGTTTCGGCTCACAATCCCCGGTGGAATTGGTTAAAGCTATCGTCGAAACCGAGCCAGTGCATCCGTCAGAAGTAATTGCCTTGGCTGAGGACAAAGAACTGGCGGAAAAACGCGCCACCACACCCGAAAAGCTGCGCCACCAGCTTCGCGGTGACTTAGACACGATTATTGCGCGTGCTCTAAAAAAGGCTCCAGCGGAACGTTACGCTTCCGTGAGCGCCTTTGCAGATGACCTTCGCCGCTATCTCAAGCATGAGCCGATCAGTGCCCGCCCGGACACGTTCGCCTATCGTGCCGTCAAGTTCGTCCGCCGCAACCGGAGTGTCGTCGCTCTCACCGTGCTGGCATTTGCTGCGATCATTGGCGGTTCGGGTGTGGCCATTTATCAGGCTCGAATTGCCCAGCGGCGTTTTCAGGACGTCCGCAAGCTGGCGCACACCTTTGTTTTCGATCTTCATGACGAGGTGGCCAAGCTGGAAGGGTCCACCAAAGCTCGCGAAATGATGGTCGAGACCGGCCTCCAATATCTGGACAATCTGGCAAAGAACGCGGGCAGTGATCTGGAGCTGCAAAGAGAAATTGCGGCGGGTTATATGAAGATCGGTGCAGCGCAAGGTTACCCCACTCAACCCAACCTGGGCCGCGTGGCGGATGCGATGGCAAGCTACCGCAAAGCCGGCGACATTTACGAGCGGATCGCCAGGAAGAACGACGCCTATCTTCCGGATCTGGCGGCTTTTTACCGCAGCTACGCCGGATTGTTCCGTGTCAATAATCAGCCGCAGCGAGCCCGCGAGTTATACGAGGCGGCGATTCAGATATTCGATCAAGTTCGGGCTCACCAGCAGCTCGACCCGGAACAGGAGAACCTCTACACCAGGGCCTGGTGCAACGTGGGTGACATTGACGAAGATGTGCACAAGTACCGCATGGCCTGGACCGAGTTCCAGCGTTGCAGCGAACTCGCGCACGCCCAGCTGAACCGAAAAAGAGATCAGGAGTCGCTGACTATGGTCGCGCAGGCGGCGGAGCGCATGGGCACTGCAGCACAAGAGTTAGGCCACCTTCGGGAAGCGATTGAGGCATTTGACGAAGAGGAAAATGCAGTGCACCAACTTCTCGCCGCCGAGCCCTTGAATCCGAGATTCCATCGACTCTTGGCGCTCCTGTATCAGTTCCGCGGGCGGGTTTACTTCACCGATGCGTACCCAAATTACGGCAGTCCGGAGCAGGCTCTGAGAGATCTAAGGCTATATTTGGAAACCGCACAGGAGATGCTTCAACGAGATCCCAACGATACGTCCGCCCAGAACAGCGTGGCGATTGCGGAGGGCAAGGTCTCATACTCCCTCCAAGG
>JASHQK010000502.1 GCA_030039195.1 Candidatus Sulfotelmatobacter sp. | reverse complement strand
AACGCCGCTATGTCTGCACCCACATTCGGATGCTGAGAGTGAATCGCCTCCAACTCGCGCGCTTGCTCGTGATAGTGCTGACCGCGCGTCTTGAGATGGAGCTGCCATCGATCGCGGCTGATCGTCATCTCCATAATTTCTGACGTGCCTTCGTATATGGTCGTGATGCGAACGTCGCGGCTGATCTTCTCCACCATATATTCGTGCGTGTACCCGTAACCTCCCAGCGCCTGGATGCTGGCATCAGCCGCCTGATTTCCCGCCTCGGTCGCCATATACTTCGCGATCGCTCCTTCGGTATTCAGGCTTCCTTCTCCGGCATCGATGCGCTCCGCTGTCTCTTCTATGTAGGCGCGGGCAGCTTCCAAGCGAGCGACATGCGGCACGATCAGTTTGTGTGTGTAGCCTTGTTTCTCAGACAAGGGTGATCCCGCCTGAATGCGCTTGGTGGAATACGGAATTGAGTGATCGAGAGCAGCCCATCCCGCGCCCAGCCCGAACGCCGCCACCATCAGGCGCGTGTAACCAAAGACAGCCTGAGCTTGATTCAGTCCCTGTCCTTCGACGCCTCCGATCAACCGATCGGCATCAACGTAGACGTCATTGAAGGCGAGTGCAGCGGTATTGCTCAGGCGGATTCCGTGCTTGTCTTCGGGTTCGTCGTGGGTGAAGCCCTTCGCGCCGCTCTCTACGATGAACCAACTCGGGCCGCTGGGAGTGTTCGCCAGCACCGTATACGCACCGGCAATTCCGCCGTTGCTGATCCACTGCTTATTGCCATTGAGTTTGTAGCCAACGATGCGACCGTCTTGAACAACTGGATCCGCCGTGGTGCGCAACGCTCCCAGGTCACTTCCGGCTTCCGGTTCCGTCGCACCGTAAGCGAACAACAAGCCCTCGTCCGCAATGCGAGTGAGCCAGAACTTCTTTTGTTCTGGAGTTGCGCCTACCGTGATGGGATCGCTGCCCAAAAAGGTAGCCAGCACCGAAGTGGCGATACCGAGGTCGATCCGCGCCATCTCCTCGCAGATGCAGTACACATCGAACGTTCCTCCGCCCATGCCGCCAAACTCTTCCGGAATAAACAAGAGTTGAATGCCCAGTTTGTCGGGGCTGCACATGTCGCGGACGATATCCAACGGGCACTCGTCGCGTTCATCAAGTTCGATGAGCCTCTCGTCGGGCAGGCGCTTCTTGGCAAACTCTTTGAGAGATTTCAGGCTCAGCTTCAGCGTCTTGAGTGCAAGCATGGACCACCTCGCTAGGCGGCAATGCCGCGCGATTCGCGGACTTTGCGGACCAGTTCCGGTAAGAATTCCAAAATGTCGTCCACGATTCCAACATCGGCGACTTGGAATATGGGAGCCCTCGGATTCTTGTTGATCGCGATGATGAACGGTTTCCCTTTGACGCCGGCGAGATGCTGGAAGGCTCCGCTGATCCCGCAGGCCAGATAGACCTTGGGCTTCACGGTCTTACCAGAGGATCCAACCTGCCGCGACTTTTCCATCCATTTCGCGTCCACAACGGGCCTAGAGCAACTGACTGCGGCGCCAAGAATTTCGGCGAGTTCCTCAGCAAAGACAATGTTGTCCTTCTCCTGAATGCCGCGCCCGACAGAAACCAATACGCTGTGCTTGGTGATGTCCACACTGCCGGCCTCAGACATGATGGTCCCGACATAGCGGCGCCGCGCAGTCAGAACCCCCACATCCAATGATTTGTCTACAATCACGCTCGAGGCCGGGGGAAGCTGGTCAGTTTTAAATGCTCCCGGACGGACGTTGATCACGGCGCCGGTGGAAATATCGCAGCCAACATGGGCACTCACTTGTCCGCCGTATTCTTGTCGCACGAGGATTAGCGACTTGCCGTCGACTGGCTTGATCGCCAGCACGTCGGGCACGAAGGCGGAATTCAGCTTGACGGAAAGGCCGGGCGAGAGATCGATTCCGAAATGATCGTGCGCGACCAGCAAAATGCTGTTGCGTGGCAGAATCGCCATGAGTGCCAGCCGGACCAACTCCGCATTGGGATAGGCGAGGGCCTCGTTACTAACCTTCCATATTTCTCCGTAGAGCGATCTGAGTGAACTGCACGCGCCATCGAGATCTGCCCCACAGCCAGTAAGAATTGCTGCAGCCGCCGTATTCCCATCGATTTGTTTTGCCGCGGCGAGCAGTTCCGCTGCCGAATCTTCGACGACGCCAGCCCTGTGCTGTATGTACGCAAAAATGCGCGGCATCATCTCACGCCTCCTTTCGCCGATATCAACTCAAGAACCTTTTCGGCGTTCTCCTCCCTGCTGCCGTGGAGCATCTCAGCCCCCTGGCCCAGCGCAGGAACGAAGTAGTTCATCCGTTCTACCTTCGCAGCCCGATGTCCCACAGCGTCTAGGTCGATTCCTAGATCTCCCGCTTCCAGCGTCGGGATGACCACGGAAGAAACCTGCCGAATTCCTCGCATTCCCACGTAGCGCGGTTCGTTGATGCCGGTTTGGATGGAAAGAACGCAGGGAAGCTCGATCTCGTTGATCTCCCGGTTGCCGCCCTCGACTTCGCGAGCAACTCGGAGTTTGTCCTCTTCGATTGCAATCGAGTTCACGAGAGAAGCGAACGGGTAGTCGAGCATCGCCGCCAGCATTCCGCCAACCTGAGCCGCGCCGTCGTCGGCCTGAACCCCCGTGAGGATCAGGTCGTAGTGGCCTTTCTGCACAAAGTGTTTGAGGATGTTCGCAATCCCCCGGCCGTCGGATCCTGTGAACGCCTCATCCGAGATCAGCACCGCCCCGTTTGCACCCATGGCCAGTTCCCGCCGCAGGACTTCTTCGTCTTCTTCGCCGCCGACTGTCACCACGGTGACGGTGCCGCCGACCCGATCGCGGATCTGGAGTGCTTCTTCGACCGCATAGTTGTCCGGCTCATTCACCGAATACACGAGTTCGTCACGCTCAATGTCATTGCCTTCAGCGCTGAGCTTGATCTCGTTCTCTGACGTATCCGCTACTCTTCGCACGCAAACGAGGATGTCCACGTTAACCTCCACACGTTGCTACTTCTTCAATTTCTGCGCAGTTCTTTCGCACAATGTGCTGGTCTACCAGTTCTGTCAGGTCCAGCACCGACATTGTGTCTTCCATGCCCGACACTTTGATCGCGTCCTCCAGATTCGCCATGCAGAACGGGCACGCGGTTACGATCACGTTCGCTCCCGCTTCTGCCGCCATCCTGACTCGCAGAACGCCCATCCTCTGTTCTTCTTGGGGTTCGTAGAAAAGCATCAGGCCGCCACCACCGCAGCAAAACGAACGATCTCGCGAGCGTTTCATTTCAACTCTCTTCAATCCCGGAATGGCATCGAGCACTTTGCGCGGTTCGCCGTAAATCTGATTGTGGCGTCCGAGATAGCACGGATCGTGATAGGTAAATACTTTGTTTTCGTCTTCGACTGGAGTGAACTGGATCGTGCCAGCCTTTACGTGGCGTGCGACAACCTGACTGATGTGCTCGACCGGTGGCACATCTTTGTAATCGTGTTTGAGCGCGTTGTAGGCATGTGGATCCGCGGTCACGATTCGTTTCACCCCTGAGGCCTGAATGGCGTCCGTGTTGTGATCACGCAGCGCGAGGAAGAGCATCTCCTCACCGAAACGTCGAACTTCGTGGCCGCTGTCTTTTTCCCCCGCTCCCAGGATTCCGAATTCTTCTCCGACGTGGTTCAGGATTCTTGCCGTTGCGCGTCCGATGGACTGCATTCGGTCGTCGTACGAAGTAATGCTGTCTACGAAATACAGAGTGTCGACGGCATTCTTTCCGTCGAGTGTCTTGACGGTACAGTCTTGTTGGAATTCCGGATTTTTGGTCCAGTCGGCCCTTTTCTTCTCCACCTTTCCGTACGGATTGCCGCGGCTTTCCAGAGCCTTCAGCGGCCTTTGCAGAGACTGCGGGACATTCCCGTCATCAATCATGCCGCGCCGCAGATCGACGATCTTATCGACGTACTCGATCAGCAGAGGACATTCTTCTTCGCATGCACCGCAGGTCGTGCACGACCAGATTTCGTCCTCCGTGTACAAGTCACCGATGAGGGGCTTGCTGTTGTTCGCCTTGCCGAAAACGGGATAGTGCCGGAATGCATAATCTCGAGCTTTGATGGTGAGAAAGCGTGGAATTAACGGACGTCCCGCCGCGTTGGCCGGACAATTGTCGGCGCAGCGCCCGCAGTCGGCGCAGGAGTAAAAATCCAGCATGTGCTTCCAGGTAAAGTCTTCGAATCTCTTTACCCCGAACGATTTCACCTGATCCAGATGCTCATCGCTGATCCCCCATCTCACAGGCTTCAGCGTGCCCCGCTCCAGCTTTGCGAAATAAATGTTGAAGAGCGACGTCTCGACGTGGAACTGGATCCCAAAGGGCCGATAACAGAGCAGGAAGTAAAATCCCAGCTCATGAACGAGGTAAGCCGCAAAGCCAACGGCTGCGACTGTCGCCAACGACGAGGGCCCGAGAACAAGTTTCAGCGTCCACGCCAGGGACAAGAATGCCAGGCTTTCGACAGCCCTCCCTTGCAAGCCCTGCCCGAGAGCCGTACTCGCGGCGAACAAGCTGTCTGCAGCCATGAGAATTGCGATGAGTCCAAGAAGGAAGACGGCATCAGCTTTGTGGCCCTTCCCGTATCTCGCGGGAACTTCGTATCGCGCAGGCTTGAACACAAGCCGCCGGATCGCAGCCACCACCATGCATAAGAACACGACCGTCGCAGCGTAATCTGTGACCATGTCGTAGACGTGACCGAACGGCCCGGAAAACTCCGGCATCGCGAAATTCCGGTTGACTCCGGCGATCAGCAGCGAGAACGTGCGGGCCACCAGAAGAATGAATCCTGTGAAGAAAAGGATGTGGAGGGTTCCTGCGAGCTTATAGCGCGGATGCCTCCACTGCCCCAGCCAGAACTTGAGAACTTTTCCCGCACGAGTCAGCGGATGATCGAAGCGCCAGTCAGGTTCGGCTCGAACCAGCGGCACCAGCCGTTTCGCGACGATGTAAGCGAAACAAGAAATTCCCAGAATATGGATAGTCAGAAACAAACCGCGACCGATGACCAGCCATTCAGGCCTGTGCGCAGGTGAAAAGGGGCCCATGACCGCCAACCCCCTGAAGTGCGGTGATTATGCGTCGAGCAACTACGTCGGGATGTCCACCGGGTGCGTCAGCCTCTCGGCCGCTTCGTAGGCCGACACGTCATCAGATACGTGTCGACATGTGAGAACGTCTTTTGGAGAGTCGCAGAACTGGGCTCGGGGGAGCATGGCCGACCTCGTTACCGGGAGTAGAACTCCGCAGCCTCGCCCCGTCAGCAGTCACTGTCACATTTCAATGTGACCGGAATCACGCCACGTATCGATCAGTCGGCCGGCAGCGCATAAATGCCAATGTCAGGCCTTGCCAAGGCAGACGAGGATCGTGGAGGAGGAAGGCTGGAAAACGATCGCGCCGACCTTGTTGATTACCCGTCGCGAATCGCTCGTGGCAGTTCGTGCTCTCGATTCTCGGCATTAGACCGAATACTGAACGCCATCGCCATCTTCGTCCGCAGTAGCCTGGCCGGGAGCGCTTGTCGATGAGACGACGGACGAGCATTTGCTGCCACGTCGCATCGCGACAATGCCCGTGCGGACCATCTCGAGCACGCCGTAAGGTTGAAGAACTTCCAACAGCCCGTCAATTTTGTCTTCATCCCCAGTGATCTCGATGATGAGGGATTCCGGCGCGACGTCCACAACGCGCCCGCGGAAAACTCCTGCCAACTCCAGTACGTGCGAACGAGCCTCGTGAGTAGCCGCCACTTTGATCATGGCGAGATCGCGCACAATGGTCGGTTCAGCCGTGATGTTTTCGACCAGCAGCACGTTGACGAGTTTGTACAGGTTGGCTTCGATTCGCCGCGCCTGATCCTGGTCAGCATCGACCGTAATCGTCATGCGCGAAACTTCCGGTTTCTCCGTCCGTCCCACAGTGAGCGAATCAATGTTGAAGGCGCGGCGACGAAATAGAGACGCCACGCGAGTCAGCACGCCCGGCTTGTTTTCCACGTATACCACGAATGTGTTCAGCATAGGATTACTCGTCGGCGGAGGTCTCCACGATGGGACTGGGCCGCCGGATCATTTCGTGCAGAGCTGCCCCCGCTGCGACCATGGGATAGACCGTGTCTTCTTGCTCCACTTGAAAGTTAATCAGCACTGGCCCATCGTATTGCCGCGCTGACTGGACAGCGGGTACAACCTGTGAGCGCTCGGTAACGGTCTTGCCCCGAATGCCGTAGGCTTCCGCTATTTTCGCAAAATCCGGGTTCAACAGAGGAGTTGCCTGGTAATTGCTCTCGTAAAAGAACTCCTGCCACTGCCGGACCATTCCAAGGTAGCCGTTATTGATAATGGCGATGTTGACCTTCAGGTTCTCTTGCACGATGGTGGCAAGCTCAGCCATTGTCATCTGGAAGCCGCCGTCTCCCACGACAACCCAGACGTCGGTTTCCGGTCGCGCCACCTTCGCTCCAATCGCCGCGGGCAACGCGAATCCCATGGTCCCCAGTCCGCCGGAGGTGATCAGGGAACGCGGCGACTCGTGCTTGTAGTACTGTGCTTCCCACATCTGGTGCTGCCCGACGTCAGTCACCACCGTGGTATTGCTTCCTCGCGTCTCGCGCCAGAGATCGTTGATCACATGTGCGGCATAGAGATGGCCGCTATCCGGCAAGTTCTGGATGTCGCGGACGGCCGAGTCGCCCTTCATACGATCAATGAAGTCCAGCCACTCGTGGCGATCGACGCATTCGATTTTCGGCAGCAGCTCTCGCAGCACATCGCGCAAATCGCCCACCAGAGCGACATCGACTTTGACATTCTTGTTAATCTCCGCCGGATCGATCTCCACATGAATCTTCTTCGCATTGAGCGCATAAGTCTTGAGGTTGCCAGTAACCCGATCATCGAAGCGCATGCCGAGCGCAATTAATAGATCGGCTTCCTGGATGGTGTGATTCACCCATGCTTCCCCGTGCATGCCCATCATTCCCAGGTTCAATGGATGCGAGGCGGGAAGCGCTCCCAAGCCGAGCAAGGTCAGGGCAACAGGAATCCCGGAGCGCTCCACCAAATCACGTACCTCAAGCATAGCCCCCGAGACGATCGCCCCATGCCCAAGCAGAATCACCGGCCGTTTGGCCTCGTGAATCAATTTGAGCGCATGATCATATTCCTTCCGCGCCGGAGAAAGATTGGGCCGATAACCCGGCAGCTGCGGTTTAGCGGAATCCCAGTCGAACTCGCAGGAGGACTGCTGCGCGTCCTTCGTAATGTCCACCAGGACCGGACCCGGCCGCCCCGAGCGCGCGACATAAAAGGCCTCGCGGAGTGTGCGCGCCAGCTCCCCGGCGTGGGTTACTAGGTAATTGTGCTTGGTGATCGGAAGAGTGATGCCGGTAATGTCGACTTCCTGGAACGCATCCGAGCCAATCAGCTTGCTTCCCACCTGCCCGGTGATGCAAACGATGGGAGAAGAGTCCAGCATGGCGGTGGCAATGCCGGTGACGAGATTGGTCGCTCCGGGGCCGGAAGTCGCGATCGCAACTCCAATTTGGCCGCTGGCGCGAGCGTACCCATCCGCCATGTGAGCCGCCCCTTGCTCGTGACGCACCAGCACGTGATGGATTTTGCTATGTTTCAGCGCGTCATAAGCAGGCAAGATCGCGCCGCCGGGATATCCGAAGACGTGGGTCACACCTTCGCGCTCCAGGCATTCCCATATAATTTGCGCCCCGGTTTTCGTCATCAGATCCAAACTCCTCCTGCATCTACTTCGTTGCTGGAAATCAGAAAAAAGCTGGTCGTCTTGTTCGGCCCCAGTCGGCAGACTGACTTGTCTTGCCCAGAATCATACTCCCCAAAGATAATCTTCCTGTTGCTCGTCCTCGTGCGGCAACGTTGCGCCCCTGCGAGGGAATGCCTTTTCGAAAGCTGAGGGAATCGGAAATTGTTGTGAACGCGCAGACTCGGAGGCAGACCCGCGTCGACGCATCGCGTGAATGATTTCCAGGATCCAACCGTCTGCGACCGTTTTCGTTTCATCAGCGCGCGCGAGAAACTGTCGATAAACGTGATTGAGTTCTCTTCTGTCCAAAGGGAACCCCAGCTTTTCGCAGCGCTGCGCGAGTGCATGACGCCCTGAGTGCTTGCCCAGAACGAAGCTGGTCCCGGGTACGCCCACAGATTGTGGAGTCATGATTTCGTACGTCAATGGGTTCTTGATCATGCCATCCTGATGGATGCCGGCCTCGTGAGCAAAGGCGTTCCGACCCACGATGGCCTTGTTCGGCTGCACCGGAAAACCGACGATTTCACTCAACAGTTGACTCGCAGGGAACAGCTGCGTCGACACAACAGCAGTGTCATAGGGATAGCGATCAGGCCGGACACGCATGGCCATCACCAACTCCTCCAACGAGGCATTTCCCGCGCGTTCGCCGATGCCGTTGATCGTACACTCCACCTGCCGAACTCCTGCGCCAACAGCCGCAAGAGAGTTCGCCACCGCAAGTCCGAGGTCGTCGTGGCAGTGTATGGATATCGTGACTTGCTCGATGCCTCGTACTCGATGCCGGACCGTCTGAATCAGTTCTGCGATCTCAGCTGGAATGGAGTATCCGACTGTGTCGGGAATATTGATTGTGGTAGCTCCAGCCTCGATCGCCGCTTCCAAAACCTGACACAGAAAATCCCGATCGGAACGAGTAGCGTCTTCCGCCGAGAATTCCACATCCTGACAACGGGACTTCGCGAGTCTGACAGCATCGCGCGCCTGCTCGAGACACTCGCGCCGCGATATTTTGAGTTTGTGTTCGAGGTGAATATCTGAGGTCGCGAGAAAGGTGTGGATACGTGGACGGGCAGCTCCAGCTAACGCCTGCCAGGCTCGCTCAATGTCGTCGCGGCAACAGCGTGCCAAGGCGGCGATCACGGGCCGGCGTATGTCGCGAGCCACGGCTTGCACGGCATGGAAGTCACCCTCGGAGGCGACCGGAAATCCGGCCTCTATCACGTCGACAGCCAGTCGGTCGAGTTGATGCGCCATCCGAACCTTCTCCGCGGCGGTCATGCTACAGCCCGGCGATTGCTCCCCATCGCGCAGAGTGCTATCGAATATTCTTACGTGCTCACGAACTGACATAGCTTTCTCCCGACCTGACTGTCTTTGTTGTCGCAAAATTAAAAGGGCCATCATCTCCTGGATGATGGCCCTTACAAAACTTGTTAAGCGTGTAGCTACGGCTGCATCATCCGACTCGTCCTAGGGGTGCAAGCACCAGGCCAGAAATGGCCACGGTAAGGGCGAGAAGGCACAGTCGCACCTCGCTGATGACTCGGCTCGCGTTGGGTGTCACTGGCCGCATGTTCGGAGGATACAATCTGATCTCATTAAGACTGTAGATTGGCCAGACAGACCCAGTCAACAGTTCTGTAAGTCGCTAGAGTCGCATTTTTTGGCTGGTTCCTATCAGTTTCCTCGATGCAAGCCGGGACCGGTTGCCGTGGCGCATATTGGCGCTTGCTTCATCGCCTGTGATTTGTTCAGCTTGCGTAGGGGTACCTAAACATGGGTGCTCCACAGGCTGTTCCCGGGTGCATCATCCCTTCTAACGCGTACGGGCATCCCTTTCGCGATCTCTCCCCTGACCTTGCAGACCTCGTGGTCAGTGTAAGCGTTACATCTATCTATCGCAGGAAGGCAAGACTGTTCATTGAAGGCCAGAAACCGTCGGGGGTGTTTATTCTTCGCACGGGAAAGGCGAAGCTGACTACCTGCTCTATATTTGGAAAAACAATCATCACCCGGTTTGCTGATCCAGGAGATGTTCTCGGTTTGAATGCGGCAGTCTCTGGCCGCCCCTACGGAGCTACAGCGGAGATGATGGCTAACGGGCAAGTTGATTTTATTCCCCAGGATTGCCTGTTGCGCTTGATGAGAGAGCGTGGCGACTTTGCCCTCGTAGTTGCGGAACAGCTTAGCGCGAGTTATTACCCCTTGCATGACGTGGTGCGCTCGCTCGGACTCGCCGCCCACCCCGTAGAGAGACTCGCGAAGCTTCTGCTTTCATGGACGAGCACGGGCAGCGACGATGCCAGCGGTAGCGATCATGTATTCAAGCTGCCGCTCACGCATCAGGAAATCGCCGATAGCATCGGCTCCACGCGAGAAACCGTCAGCAAACTGTTCTCCGAACTAAGGCAGAAGCATCTGTTGCGGTCAGAAGGTGGAGAACTGACGATCATGAACCTTCTGGAACTGCAGCGGATTGTGCAGTTTTGAGCAAGCATCCGTAAGGTTGCATCGGGCGTTGGCACTTATCACTGCGGGAGATGAGGGTGGTTACTGCGAAGCCCATGTAGGTTGATCATGCAGCGCGTGGTCGACGAAGCGCGGTATGTGTTAACGGTCTTACACCGCATGCGAGAGGAGATTTCCGCCAACCCGGAACTGTACGATCCCGACGCTCAGAAGCGAATTGACGAAGCCACCGCTCGCGTTGAGAACCTGCTCAGGGATGCGGAGTTGAAGCTTCGGAGCATGGAGTCAAATGTAAGAGTTGCCTGACTCATCGTATTCTTGCCTCTGGCTGATTCCAGCGCCGCAGACCTCCGACTTGATTGTCGAGTTTTGCGAGTTTCAATTGTAAAGCCCGTAAAAGGGGCTCTTTTCTTATGATCCGTCCCCACGACTGCTGAGCGGGGCTTTGTCTTTTTCCTGGGTGTCTACATCGAAAAGCATGTAATGGTCAAAACTCTGCTGGCGGTAGTAGTGATGCTTGCGGAAGTCGAAGTAAAGCTCGGCATTTTTTGGCAACCAAAGCATGGTGTTCTTCTTTGCGAACGGCACGGGGCCGTATTCCACGATCTGGTGTTCGCTGAGCAGTTGGATTTCGTGCACGGGGTTGACCATGTCGGCCTCGATGCGCACGATTTGAAAATTGTCGGTGGAGATCCAGGCTCTGCCCTTCAGGTCGACGCGGTAAAACTCGCCACCGACTTTGTAGGTGTGCATACGATTGGGGCGGTCATGACGCTGGCGGAAATGTACGATCCAACTCGGCTGTCCGCGCCACTGGCCTCGTCCCTCGCAGTCGAAATCGAAATCGCCCTGCATCTCCGGATGAAAAACGAGCGCCAGCATGACGAAACCCGTGCTTGCGATCCCATCGGGATCGCCACCCTGGGGAACTTTGTCGGTACGATATTCGTCGACCAAAACGGATCCCGGTTCGGACGAAATCGCAGCGACATAGTTGTATTTTCTTGTCTCTGCGTGAGTGGAAAGGCCAACGCCATCGAGCGATTTGTGGAACAGGTCGTCGTCGGCGGCGAAACGGGTCACATCCTGAACCAACTCCTGTACTCTTTT
>JASHQK010000501.1 GCA_030039195.1 Candidatus Sulfotelmatobacter sp. | reverse complement strand
AACGCGCCGGACAGGGGCGTCTTGCCGAGGTGCTCGGGCCATCGGCGGTGCAGCGCGACATCAATGCCAGATTGCTTCGCTATCGTGGCGACATGAAAGCCGAGTATGAAAGTTACGCGCCAAATACGGAAGCAATCGTGCGCGCCTTTACGGATGGCATCAATGCCGAGATCCGCTCGCTGACCGCAAAGAGCGGTCCCGGCCTGCCGATCGAGTTCCAGCTAGCCGGGTTTCAGCCGGAACCGTGGAAACCGGAGGACTGTCTCAATCGCATGGCGGCATTTTCGATGACTGGCAATGCGTTCAGCGAGCTTCGCGATGCAGAGCTGGTCGCGAAGCTCGGCGTCGAGAAGGCCAGCTCAGTTCTAAGCCTTGATCCAAAGGTAGAACTCGACCCCGCACCCGGCGTGGACTTCGGCGGACTGAATCTCTCTCTTCTCAAGAACCTCGTCGGAAGCGATGCGCGAATCGAGTTTCCATCGGACACGTCCAAAGGCAGTAATAACTGGACGATCTCGGGGAAACTTACATCCACGGGTAAGCCGATTTTGGCCAATGATCCTCATCGCGTGGTGGGCTTGCCCTCGCTGCGCTATATCGTTCATCTCGTAGCACTTGGCTGGGACGTGATCGGCGCGGGCGAGCCGGGACTGCCGGGAGTTGCACTGGGCCACAACCAGCACATCGCGTGGGGATTTACGATCTTCGGTCTCGATCAGCAGGATCTGTATCTCGAGGATCTGAATCCGCAAGATCCGCTCGAGTACAAGACTCCGGATGGATGGGCGCGTATGCGGGTTGAGCACGAAAGCATAGCAGTCAAGTGGAAGCCGCCGGTCGAAGTCGAATTGAAATTCACGCGCCACGGTCCTGTTCTTTGGGAGGATGGCAAGCGCGCGCTGGCACTTCGCTGGGTTGGAGCTGAGCCCGGCACAGCCGGCTACCTCGGATCCCTTGCTGTCGATCGGGCGACGAATTGGAACGAATTCGAGGAAGCCATGAAGGGCTGGAAAGTCCCTTCGGAGAACATTGTGTATGCCGATATTGACGGCAACATCGGCGAGCACTCCACGGGGTTGGCGCCGCTGCGAAAGACCTGGACCGGGCTGCTGCCAGTCCCGGGCGAGGCCGGCTATGAGTGGTCAGGATATCTGCCGAACTCGGCACTTCCGCATAGTTTCAATCCATCGGCGGGGTTCATCGCAACAGCGAATCAAAAGATGATCCCCAATAATTATCCATATAAGGTCGGCTTTGAGTGGGCTGCTCCGTACCGGTTTCATCGTATCGAAGAGGTAATCGCTGGCATTCGTGACAGCGCGAGAAAGATAACTCTCGGCGATATGGAGAAACTGCAGACCGACGTTGTATCGTTGCCGGCGCGTCAACTTATAAGCCTGCTAGGAGAGTCATCGCCGAAACCAACGGCTGCGACGGAAATGATGCTCGCGTGGGATGCAACCGTGACCCGGCAATCTGCTGCGGCAGCGCTTTATGAGGTATGGCTGAGGAGTCTGCGAAAGGCCGTTTCTGAAAAGGAGGGCATCGAAGCGGTTGAAGACGATTCGTCGCTGCAGAACGTACTCGAAGAGCTCTCGCATCCGTCGTCGCAGGTTTTCGGCGCCGATGCTGTCTCTGGCAGAAACCAGCTTTTGCTGCAAACGCTCGATTCCGCGTGGAAACAGACGGAGCAGTTGCTCGGATCCGATCCGCAGAGGTGGTCGTGGGGTACGTTGCATACGATTCGGTTCCGGCACTCGCTCGACCATTTGCCTGGAGCGGCGACATTGCTCGACCTGGGGCCGTTGTCGCGTCCCGGCGACGGCTACACCGTGAATGCGACATGGCCAGGCCAGAACTTCGAGCAGGACGGTGGGGCGAGCTATCGAGAGATCCTGGACACGGCGGATTGGGACCGTTCCTTGGCGGTGAATACTCCGGGACAAAGCGGACAGCCCGGATCGCCGCATTATTCTGATCTGCTTCCGTTATGGGATCAGGGCGAATATTTTCCGCTGATCTATTCGCGCAAAGCGGTGGAGACGAATGCGCAAGACCGATTGGTGCTTGCGCCACGGTGAGCCTGACTTAGATGGCTTTGGGCGACAACCATTGGTCCACACGACCGGCATAACGCCGGCTGGATCGGTGTTCTGAGCCATCCGCCAGCTTCACGAGATACTCGTGATTGTCCATCGCATGTAATTCGCGCACCGAGGTCAGGCGTACGATTCGCGAGCGATGAATGCGAAGGAATTTTGCAGGGTCGAGCTTTTGTTCCAGCGAGTTCATGGTCTCGCGCACCAGGTAATGCCGTCCGCCGCAGTGCAGTTCGACATAGTCTCCAGCCGCCGCGATCCACTCGATGTCGTCGGTCAGTAAAACCTGAATCCGCGACCCGGTTCGCACCGGAAGCCGAGAGACGTATCTTCGGGAATTCTCTCCCAGCAGGCGAAGGATTCGTTCCGATGCTTGAAGCCTGAAGTCCGTGTCTTTCACCTGCCTCGCCCTCTGGACTGCCCTGCGGAATCTTTCGTCGTCCAAAGGCTTAAGTAAGTAATCGAGGGCATGGACATCGAAAGCCCGCACAGCATGCTGCTCATAGGCGGTGAGAAAAATTACCGACGGCAGATCCTCACCGGGTAACGCCCGGAGAACTTCAAAGCCGTCCATGCCGGGCATTTGCACATCGAGAAAGACAACGTCAGGGGAGAGCTCAAGAATCTTCGCGACAGCCGAGGGACCATCCCCGCATTCTCCAATGACTTCCACATCCGGAAATTGGCTCAGGCGAACCGCAACTCCGGCCCGAGCCAGGGGTTCGTCATCCACGATCAATGCGCGCATACTGCCTCAATGGCTGGATCGGTCTTGTGGAAGGGAATTTCGATGATTACTTCGTAGCCGCCTTCCTCCCGGGCTTGCAATGAGAACCGCTGGTTGTCCCCGTAGAGCGTCTTCAGCCGCTCGGCGGTGTTGGCGAGCCCAATGCCTTTGGAAATGCCGTTTTGGCCAACGTTCCCGTTGATTTGAGGTCCTGAATTCTGAATCGTCATCAACAGGTGGCGGCCGTGGCTCCGAGTCTCAATTGCTATTGCGCCACCTTCCATCAGAGGTGCCACGCCATGCCGAATCGCATTCTCGACTAGCGGCTGAAGCAACATATTCGGCACAATGGCGTCGAGGGTCTCCTTTGCGATTTGAGTTCTGACGCGCAGCCGGTCGCCCAGCCGCGTCTGCTCAATGGCGAGGTACTGCTCGACAAAGGCCAGCTCCTGAGAAAGTGGTATCTCGGCGGAAGCATCAGTATCGAGAGTCGTCCGGAGAAGTTCACCGATTTGCGCCAACATGCGCGTCGCGGCTGCCGGCTTTCCCTGTAACACCAGGGTAGACGCCGCATTCAGAGAGTTGAACAGGAAGTGAGGATTCAATTGATAACGCAGGGCACTCAGGCGAGCTTCGCGCGCTTCCGATTCCGCCCGGACCAGCCGCTCCCTCTCACGCGTCGCCTGCTCCCACTGTTTAATGCCGAAGTAGAGTGTGCACCAGAGAAACAGGATCACCGCGAACTGCAGCCAGTCCTGGAGAGCGTCCGGCCAGATACTGCCGGGATCGCGAAGCTTAACGGCATAGGTGACAAGCGTACACGCGATTCCCATAACGATCGAAAGCCCAAACGCGCGCAACTCCAGAGCAAGCCAGGGACGAGGGATCCGCAGAAGTAAACGACATAGTGGGCGAAGGGATAAACTTGCGCCAAAGGCCGTCGTCCAGCAGACAGTCTGGTTCCACAATTCGCGCTTACTGTGGGATGGGAGAACGACCGTCAGCAGAATGAGAACGTAGAAGCCAGACCACCCGAAGGCCTGCAACGGCCAGAACGAGGGCGACCGGAACTCATCTCGCTCCCACACCAGCGTATTCTAGCCCACAAATCTGGCAATCGTGCCTCAACTCGTCGCTCCGAACCCTCCACTCAACGCAAAAATCGAATCGGCTGCAGACTCGGAGGAGAAACTGAGCTTGTCCTGGGCTAGTATTACGTGACCTTGCATCTGACTCTTTCGCGAGGAGCACCTATGGCCGACAGTGCGCGCATTCCGTTTTCACCTTCGGCGGCGTTAACGGATTTGTCTGTGACAAGAGGCAGGGCCTTGCCCTGGTACATCTGGTCGTCGGTCTTGGCGGTGACCTCGACGACCGTCGGCCTGTACTGGGACATTTCCTGGCATATCGGAATCGGTCGCGACACATTCTGGACGCCAGCCCATATGGCGATTCAATTGGGTGCGGTAATTACGGGACTCTCGTGCGCGCACTTGATCCTGCACACTACGTTCGCCGGAGACGCGGCGAGCAGACAAAACTCGGTGAGGATTTGGGGCATGCGCGGCCCGCTCGGGGCTTTCATCGGGGCATGGGGCGGGCTCTGCATGCTTACGTCTGCACCATTCGACAATTGGTGGCACAACTCCTACGGCTTGGACGTTGCCATTCTCAGTCCGCCGCACGTGGTGCTCGTCATCGGAATCTTCGTCATGGGCCTCGGCGGCCTGATCCTGACCACCAGCCAAGTCAATCGGTCGACGGGGGAAGCGCACGAGAAACTTAGCCGCCTGCTTCTTTACAGCGGATCCCTGTTGTTGTGCCTGCTGCTCATGCTCGCCTATGAGTATCTTGGCGATCAGACCCTGATGCACAGCGCCATCTACTATCGCGCGCTGGGGATGGTCGCGCCGGTTGTGCTGGTGGGAATCGGCCGTGCCTCCGGACGCCGCTGGGCTGCCACCACATTGGCTGCGATCTATACGGCGTTGTGGCTCGCCGGAAACTGGATTTTTCCTTTATTTCCCGCCCAGGCGAGACTCGGACCAGTCTTTACACCGATCACACACATGGTTCCTCTTGGGTTCCCGGTGCTTGTTCTTCCAGGAGCCATTGTGCTCGATTTGGTTCTCAGCCGGCTTGCGCATCATGGCGACACCTGGAAGGCGATCGCGGCTGGCGGCGGCTTTCTGGCCGCGAGTTTGGCAGTCAATTGGCCTTTCGCGTATTTCATGATGTTGCCCCACGCGCGCAACTGGGTCTTCGCGATGAACGAATTCGGTTACAACGTCCCGCCCTCTCAGTATCAGTTGGCGTGGACGCTGCAGCGCTATGAGAGCACCTCGATGGAATTTTGCGTCGGAATGGTTATCGCGCTGGTCGCAACCATTCTGTCGGTACGCATCGGCATGCTTTGGGGAGAGTGGATGCGACGGATTCAGCGCTAGCGGTCAGTCCACGTTGCGCGCTCGATCTTAGGGAGGATCGCATGAGAGTGTGGGGACTCGCCCTCATCATTGTTGCTTCAACTGCTTTGGCACACGTCGGCAGCCCGGATGTCTATTTGGAAAGCGACGCGGGCCCCTATCATCTGTTGGTCAGCGTGAATCCTCCAGCCATGATTCCCGGCGTCGCGCGGGTTGAAATCCGCGTTACGTCAGGAATAGTCACCAGCATCACGATCACGCCGATCTACGTGAACGGTAAAGACCAGGGGCTGCCTCCGGCGCCGGATGCGTTGCAGCCCTCAGCCGACCCGCATTGGTTCGCCGGGAAGGTTTGGCTGATGAATTCAGGCGTCTGGGAACTCCACACCGAAGTGGCCGGACCCCAAGGAATTGGAAAGCTGGTCATTCCGGTTCCTGCGTACGCGCGGAGAACCCTACCGATGGAGCGAAACCTGGGCACACTGCTGTTCTTGCTCATGCTGGTTCTGGCGGCCGGGGTTGTGTCCATGGCAGGAGCGGCCGCGCGAGAGGGTGTTCTGGCGCCCGCGGTTAGGCCTTCCCCGAGGAACCTGCGTAGTGGCAGGATTGCCGCTGCGGTGACCACGATGTTGGTCGTGACTATCCTGGCTCTAGGAAACTGGTGGTGGAATACGGAGGCTGCCGAACTCAAGCACTCCATGTTGTACATCCCGCCGCCGCTGGAGGTCTCCTACCAGGCCGATGAGTTGACGCTCAAGATGGACGAAAACTTTTGGCACAAGACGCGGAAGGACCAGTGGTCGATGAGCTTGATTCCCGATCACGGGCACCTCATGCACTTGTTCCTGCTACGCACTCCATCGCTGGATCATTTCTATCACCTGCATCCTGAGCAAATCGGCGAGGGCGTGTTTCGAGCGAAACTTCCCGCAATTCCTTCCGGCAATTACAAGGTTTTCGCCGACATTGTTCGCGGCACGGGCTTTCCAGAAACCATGGTCAGTGAAATCAATTTGCCCGACGTCCCGGGAGGATCATTCTCTGGTGACGATTCAGGAGTGAGCACGTTCGCATTTGAGCCTTCGAGTCGGTTCACGACCGTCTCCTCGCTCTCGGATGGCGGGCGAATGATCTGGGAGCGGGACGGAGCTGCATTGCGGGCAGGTCAGGTGGGCTGCTTTCGCTTTCGCGTGGAAGATGCCCAGCACAAGCCGATCGACGACCTCGAGCCCTATATGGGCATGACGGGACACGCTGAGTTTGTGAGATCCGATTTGTCAGTGTTTGCCCATATTCATCCCGCTGGTTCGGTGCCGATGGCGTCGCTCATGATTGCGCAGAAAGATTCCGGAGTACAAATGGGGCGCGCATCAATGAATCACACAGCGATGGATCACGGCTCGAGCCAGAAGCTTCCGGCAGAAGTTTCATTTCCCTATGGCTTCCCTCAAGCTGGCGACTATCGGTTGTTTGTGCAGGTGAAGGAGAATGGTCGCGTCGAAACGGGGGTCTTCGACGCCCATGTGCAGGACTAGCAGGTGCGAGTTTGTAGCTCACACTGCCGTGAGTCCAACCTGTGTAATCGACTTTGCTCCCGTACTGCGGATGGCACACCTGTTTTCTACATGTGCTTCTCGTCAGGGGCGAATATCAGTGACGTGGGAAGCCTCACCAGTCCCGCGCAGTTCTCCCTCGTCGCGCTCGATCCGAAGGCAGGGCGGTGGTGCCCTACCAGACTCTGCATTGAGTCGTGTGCACCATCGCCTGGCCCTTGTGACATCCAAAGGCGCGGTCGAACTCGGGCATGTTGCCGAGTACGTTGTCGACGCGATACTTGTCGAGCGGATGCGGGTTGGTAAGGATGAGCGTCCGCATCATCTCCGGTCCAATGTTGCTGCACCACATATTTGCGTAGGCGAGGAAGAAGCGCTGCCAGTTGGTGAGGCCTTCGGCGTCTTTGGTATCCATCGTCTGACCTTTTTCCTG
>JASHQK010000500.1 GCA_030039195.1 Candidatus Sulfotelmatobacter sp. | reverse complement strand
GCGTCTTCCATCAGCGCCAGCCTGCGTTTCTGCTGATCGAGCATCTGCTGCATCATGGCCAGGCGTTCGGTCTGGACCGCCTGGTAACCATTCGCCGGAGTTTCGTATTGTGCCGTGCCGACGGCATTACGAATGGCGGCATTCACGTGGTCGATGCGGGCTTGAAGATCGGCGATCCGGTTCTCCTGGTTCTGAATGCGCGCTCTCCATTGCGCCGCCGTGCGCTGCTCTGCCGCCAGACGGTAGCTCAGCTGGCGATCGGCGTAATTGTCTGCGTGGGTCACGCCCGAGACTTCGGTCATCGGATCTGAGGAACTGGATTCTGGAACCGGCGGCGGGTCGGCAGGAAGGTCCTGATTGGTAAAGACCTTGGGCGTCGTGCCGGCGGCTTGTTCGGCCTGTTGTTTGGCGCGATTGGAGCGCGCGACGTCGCCCAGCGAGTCGCCGGACTGGGACTGCGCCAAAGCCACTCCACTCAGCAATACTGCGACGATGGAACCCTGCAACAAGATCCGGTGCATAGCGCCTCCGCGCGGGCCCAAAACTGGGTCTCGCTTCTGTCTTTTTCTTCTACCGCTTTTTCTGCTACGTCTTTTCTTGCCACTTCTTTTTTTGTTACCTCTTTTTCTGTTACCTCTAGGAGAACCCAGGAAGGGGGGTGCTGTCGCGGTCCGAAAGTGTAATGAGGCGCAAACGAAAGGAACATCCGGGTGGTGACCAAAGGGACAAGGGATGCAGGGGCGGGCTGGCTCACTAAAGCTGAATATTGTTCAAAGGGCGGTGCCAAGCTGGAATCGTAGCAGCGGCGAACTTGAGTGAAATGGCCTGTTCTCAACAGTTAACTTCGGTTTGCCCGTCATCCAGGAGTTCCCGAATGCTTCTTGAGAAAAGCATTCGGGGTCCGGCTTGCTTCTCTTGTACCAATGATCCAGCTCCTATTTGGGGATCACTTCGCGCGCCAACTTGCTCGATACTACTTCGCGGAGATCGTTGCGTTTTTTCCCGGCTTCGATCATGGCCTCTCGCGATCCGTACTGCTTGGCGATGATGGTTGCCGCTTTGGCGTCGAGTTGGTCGATTGACGCCCAGTTGGGAATCATATAGCCGACGGCGACATCCCAATCGTGCGGGCCATCGGTGGTTACGTTGGTCCAGACTTTGTAGTTGGTGATCAGGCCTTCCCTCTTCAGCGTTTCATACGTTGGCTTCAGGTTCTCGCGAAAATCTTTCCAGAACGGCTCCGCCTGGCCGGGTTTGATCGAGTAGTAGGTGACACGCCACACCGGTCCGTAGTCATAGTTCGGATTTTGCGCAAGGGCGGTGAGCGTGGTTAGCACGGTTATGGCAAACAGAGTGGCGCATAGAGTTTTTCTCATATGTTTCTGTTTCCTCCGCGCGCGATTATAGTCCTGAGGGAAGCACTTCTGGGTGGATGGTCGCTAGCCTTGATCGGAAACGCCTCGGGCAAGACACTTCGCGTTCGGGAAAAAATCGATCCGAGGCGTTTTCGATAAGGAGACTAGGAGGAAGCCGCTGGCGTTTGCGGCGGACGCGGTGCGCTATGGGATTTGAATGCCAGTCTAAGATGGACTTCAGGGATGGGAGACCGGCAGACAGCAGTGAAAGTACTGCCACGATAGTCGCAGGAGTCTGCGGCGAGACGCGTGGAGAGCTGCAAAGAAGGTTGTTTCGGTAGGGCGAAGACACGAATGCATCGGCGTGCTGGAGCACCTCCTGGCGTCGCCGCTGATGGGGAGGTTAGGAAGAATCGAAGTAGGTGCATGCTGATAGTTCTGCAGCGGTAAATCTCTGAATCACGATCATCGATCCGCCACAGCGTGGGCAATGCCAGAGACAAGCATCCTCGGAGTGCACGTCGTGGGTTCCAGTTCGCTCTTCTGTTGCGCTGCTCGAAGCCAGTAGTTGTCGGCTCAACGCCAGACGGGAAGCCCGAAAGCGATTGGCCAAAAAGCCAAAGTGACGGATCCGCACAAAGCCTTTGGGCAGCACGTGCAGAAAGAACCGGCGCAAGAACTCCGTCGCGGCCAGTGTCATCTGGCTCTGCTTGCCGCCGCGAGCATAATCTTTCCAGCGGAAAGTGACGCGCTCCTGATCGAAAGCCAACAAGCGGTGATTGGAAATGGCCACCCGGTGGGTGTAGCGACCTAAATAGCGCAACACCTGCATGGAGCCGCCAAAGGCAGGCTTAGCATAGACCACCCAGTCGTGACGATGGAGACGACGGAGCAGTTTCGCGAACTGTCGCGGATCGGCGACAGCCGCAGCCGGACCCGCACACTGAAGTTTCTTGCGGCGGTGGAGGTGTTTGAGGCGGGCGAGAAACTTGCCGCGAAAGATGCGACTCAGGACTCTGACCGGTAAGAAGAAAGGATAGCGCGGACGAATCCATCGACGATGATCGGATGAGAGCCCGCCCGCAGGAATGACACAGTGAATGTGGGGATGCAGGAGCAGGTTCTGTCCCCAGGTGTGCAGGATGGCGATTACTCCGATCTCGGCTCCGAGGTGCTTCGCATCGGATGCGATTTCCAGCAACGTTTGCGCGGTGGCCGTGAACAACAGATCGTAAAACAGGCGCGGGTTCTCCAAAGCCAAGACATTCAGCTCGTGAGGTACGGTGAAGACCACGTGGAAATAGCTGGTATCGAGAAGTTCGCTTTCCCGTGCTGCCAACCAACGCTCACGCGCTTGTGCCTGACACTTGGGGCAGTGTCGATTTCGACACGAGTTGTAGGAGATGGCCTGATACCCGCAACGCGGGCAGGCATCGCGATGCCCGCCCAGAGCAGCTGTGCGGCAGCGTTGAATGGCACGAAAGGCTTTGAGTTGCTGAAAGTCAAAGCTCGATCGATACCGATCCAGGAAGCGATTGCCCTGCACGCGTAGAATGTCGGCCACCTCGAGGGTGGGCCGAGTCATTCGTTATCGTTTTGTCTAAAGCGTCGGCTGAGGTTCTCGCTGCTGGACAGAGTGAGCGTGTCCAGTGGATTGGTGACCGTCTGCAAATGTCGTTGCGACAAGTGCAAGTACTGAGCGGTGGTCTCCAGATCGTCGTGCCCCAGCAAGACCTGGATCGTGCGCAAGTCGGTGCCTGCTTCCAACAAGTGGGTGGCCCAACTGTGGCGCAGAGTATGCGGCGTAACGCGTTTGCGGATGCCGGCCCGATGGGCAGCCTCGCTGCATGCGATCCAGACGGTCTTATCGGAGATCGGTTCTTCGCTCTGCACGCGACGAGTGCGCGTGGGAAACAGGTAGAGCTTCGGCTTGCGCCAGCGCCAGTACTCTCGCAGGGTTTCCAGTAAGGCTGGACTCAGAGGCAAATCGCGATCCTTTCCCCGCTTGCCTGCGACCACACGAATGATCATCCGCTGGCTGTCAATGTCGCCCACCTTGAGATGAGCCACTTCGGAGCGTCGCATGCCGGTGCCATAGAGCGTCATCAGCAGCGTCCGTCGAAATAATGTTCCGGCTGCGTTGATCAGACGGGACACTTCCTCTTGGCTCAACACGGTTGGCAGTCGACGCTGGTCCTGCGGGTAAGGCAAGAAATCGCGGAACTGATGGCGCTTGAGCGTCTTGACGAAAAAGAAGCGCAGTGCCGCCACCTGATTCACCACGGTCCCGGGCGTCAGCTTGCGCTCTCGCAGCAGATAGGCTTGGTAGGTTCGAAGTTCGTTGAGGCCGAGTTTGTCGGGCGACTTGCCGAAATGCTTGGCGAAGTCAGCCACGACCCGCAGGTAGTTGCGCGTGGTGATCGCAGAATAGTTTCGACGCTGGAGTTCCTCCAGCATCATTCTTCGTAAACGGGTCACAAGAGTCTCCTTTCTCCGTGACCCAAACTACGTCAGCCCTGACGGAAATGTGGGGCTCACCACGCGGCAGCGTCCGCCGCGCCAGCGGCTTAGTCCTTGTCGCCTACCCGGAAACTATGTCCAGTTGGCGATAAATTCCCGATTGCGCTCAGAATCCCATCGGCAGGCATTCTGAGTGTAACGGCCTGTTAGCGACATCTAGGCACCGTGCGCTGGAACCCCGACTCGATTCGCGGTAGATTTAGCAGGGTTATCCATGATTGCGGATTCAGCATTAAACCGCATCGGCGAGTGTCCAGAGTGCAAAGGCATTCTTACGCCTCAAACGATCCGTCCCGGACCGTTCAACTGTCCGTATTGTGCC
>JASHQK010000499.1 GCA_030039195.1 Candidatus Sulfotelmatobacter sp. | reverse complement strand
CAATTTGCGCAGCAACCGAATTCATATTGGCCTGAGCCTGCGCCAGGCTGACGCCCGGCTTCAGACGCGCGATCGCGTTATACTCGTGGGATTCGCGTCCCTGAAGAAAAGGCTCGATTCCTGAGAGCCAGAGTTGGGAGTGTGGGTCCAAAAACGATGAGTAGTCGTCCGAGAACGTGGGCGGCAAAATGCCCACTACGGGATAGCTCTCGCCATTGAGTAGAATCTGCTTGCCAATCACATCGGGATTGCCCCCGTAGCGCTGCTGCCACAGCGCGTAGCTCAAAATGACGGCGGCTTTGTCCTGTCTGCTTTCTTCGGGCAAGAACAGGCGCCCGCGAAAGGGCTGCACACCGAGCAGCGAAAACAGATTCGCGCTGACTCGCTCGCCCGCGATCTCCTCCGCCTGCTGATTTCCAGTGACATTGAAGAAGTTCGATTCAAATGCCGCCATGCCGGCGAATACCTGATTCTGTTTTTGCCAGTCAAGGAAGTTTTCGCCAGAAATAATGTTCTCGAACCAGCCGCGATGCGGATTCTGCTCCCAGAGCATGACTAGCTGGCCGGCGTTTGGATATGGCAGCGCCCTAAGCAGCACGGCGTTCACCACGCTGAAGATGGCTGTGTTGGCTCCGATGCCGAGCGCGAGAGTCAAGACGGCAACCGTGGTAAAGCCGGGATTCTTGCGCAATTGTCGCAGCGCGTAGCGAAGATCATGTGCCAGTCCGCGCATCTCAGGTTCGCCCTCCCGCTCGCACAGCGCTATCACAGTGTCCGGGCCAGTGCGAAAGCCCCGGTGTCCCTCACCGCAAGACTTTTACCAATGCAGTACAAAGTGTAACCGCTTGATGGCAAAGGACAAGAGAATTACCGCCAGCGAGCGTAAGGGTTTAAAGGTGTCCAGTACCGTCCCAAGAATGTCCGGAAGCGAACAGGCAATTATCGGTCTGCAGGGGTTTATGAGACCAGTTCTAGTTTTCTCGTCGGGGATAAGCGAAGTGTCACTGCTTGCGAGATTTAGAAACTCTGACCAGCGACAGATCGCACTCCAACGTTCGCCGCCTCCCATGCCCGTACTCGCTTCCGGGCGTTGTCGAAAATGCGCTCATAGTTGCCTTTGAGGACCTTCTCGCTAGCCTGCTGATTGAGTAAAGACCATAATGGGACGTACATTGAATAGACCTTGAGATAAGCTTCCTGAGTTTTGGGCGCAACTTCGTCACTTCCGAAAAGGAATCGATCTGGGTATCTATCGATCAGATCGGCAGTAATCCTCAGCGCTTCGGGGCTGGAAACGATGTACTTGGCAACCTCGTCCCAGGAAATATCGAAGTTAACGTGGTTGAAAGCGGGATCCTGCAGGATTTCTTCAAGGTGGGCAGCATGATTTCTAACAGGTCGGACGACTCGCCCCATCCCGGTGTGCGCCCAGATAATAGTGGTCTTGGAGTGCCGCTTTAGGAGGGCTTTCATCTGGTCCAAGTAGGCGGGCTCCGATCCTTCCTTTGCGAACGGGACATCCATGTCATTGTGAATTAGCACTACGAGGCCCACCTCACCGGCAAAGTCCAGAATCCTGTCAAGGGCTGGATCCTGCAGTGATGCCACTTCACCCGCGATCTTCGCCGAAACGAACTCTTTATGAATCGTAAACTCTCCGATGCCTGAAAATACTCCGGGGAATGTCTGAAGCACGCGCCGGATATGGTCTGCCGCGTACATGTCTGTTGGATTGAAACCCGTGATCATTGGATCAAAACGAGATTGCTCTGCTTTCGTTAACGACTTATAGGCCATTGCGATCCACGCGTCCGTAAACGAGTAATAATAGAGCGGGGCGTCAGTGTTGAGATAGTACGTCGGCGCGCGATCGCCGTCGGAGCGATATGACCATTGTTGCTGGAGCGGAATCCCGAACAGTGCCACACGTCCAACTTTGTTGCCCATGATGCGGAGAAAGTCATGAATATCGGTGCCTTCTTGGATGTAATTGGTCAAGTGAAAGTGCACATCGTTGCACAGCGGCAGCTCGGAAGGGGCGTCCTGCGCAACGGAAAGAAGAGATGACGTTAACAGGAAGACGAGAGCGAACGCCGCCGATGGGCGGCACATTTTAGAGTTCTTCATCTCTGGCCTCGTTCCGCGAAGCTCGCCAATCACGTCAGCTCAATCTCTGCTCGGTCAGAATGCGAGCTCCCAGTTCGTGTGGAATACAGGTCCGTTTCCACCTACGGGGTACGGAAGTGCGGTGTATCCCACGGCTGAGTCGTGCAAATAGATAAATTCTGTATTCCAACGCACGACGCGATTCTTGAATGGATACAGGTTCAATCCGAGCCGAAAGTCCCACGGCTGACCGTACTTACCAAAAATCGCGGAGCCGCCGGAGTAAATCTGTAGCAACTTCGGGATCACCATGGCCGAGATCTGCGTTTGGAAACCATTATCGAATAGCTGCCGAAGGCTATCGGCCCCCGGTCCGCGGAAGTGGTTCAGCCAGCGCATAAAGTACTCACCGTCGAGTGAGAATCCACGGTATTTCAAACCCGCATCGAACGATGTCATCTTGTATGTCACGTTATTGACGATGATGCCTGGTCCAAAAATATTCGGAGTGAAAATGACAGTTCCGTCCGCCAGTCGGATTTGGGTGTTCTCGAATCCTTCGCTGTTTGGCTGGCTCTGTTTGCTTTCTTCACTGTACGTGAAGTGGGCCCCCAATCTCGTCGCTAAGGTTTTATGATCCTCGAAGTCGCCGAAGCCGGGTCCGAATTGGTCCGTGGTTGGCTTCCACACCAGCGATGAGGAGACGGTATTGAACCCGTTGTCGAGCTGCGCAGCGCTGACACCAAGGGTACTCAGGTTGTTTCCGACCATCGTAATGTAGTCGGTGTTTTTGCCGATTTTTCCCCAGGCCCAGATGCCAGAGGTGTAAGAGGGACGGAAGAACTCGTCTGCCATCAGTCGGCTGTCCACACTAAGCCAGAATGGAAAGTTTCCTTCGACGCTTCGAGTGCCGGGCAGAGAACGAATGCCGGCACCAACGCTGAACCAGTCTTTGAAGGTGTAGTTAAGATTACCTGCCAGCACGACTTGCGCGGGCAGGCCCTGAGAGGGATTGGAAGTCCAAGCGTACAGGAAATAACGGAAGTTCTGATCAAACACCCAGCCTAGAAACTTGATCTGCACTTTCTGAAGCTGGAAATCCTGACGCCGCTGGATATTCAGCGTATTTCCGAAAGCAGTTGTGTACTTCGAATCCAGACCCAACTGGTTCAGATAACGACCGTAAGTGTAGATGCTGATGCTTGCGTCCCCGTGTTCTGTGTTTGCAACCTTGTATCCTAGGTTCGGTGTGTATTTGCCCCATTTGTAGGGCTCTTCAGTGGGTGAGGTGTTGAGGCTGACCGTGCCTTCTTGAACGTCTCCTGAAACATTTTCACGGGTTGCCGGAGGTTTCGCGGGGGCAAGTTGCGCGGCCGCAGCCTGGCTAGGTGCTTCGGGGACTCGCCGCGGTTGCTCGGCCAGAACCCCGCGCAGGTATTCGATCTGCTCCATCAATTCCTTGTTCTGCTTCTCCAGTTGTCCGTTCTGCTCAACCAAGCGATCGATAAGCTTCAGTGCATCGGCCGTGTTCTGAGGTTGGGCGGTGGGCGGATTTTGTACAACGTTAGTCTGAGCGTTCGCCGACGTGACCGAACAACAGAATAGGAGAAACAACCAGAAGATCCGCTGCAAGAGACACCTCAGACACAATCCGGGCAAAGCGATATTGGAATGCAAGCCCTCGCTGATGCTTCAAATGCGCCGCCATGGTGCGATAGCATTGCCGTAGCCTCGAGATCAGCGCAGACCCACCGAGGCGGGCGAGAAGATATTCATGTTCAGTTGATCGGCAACATAGGCAATTGCTTTTTGAGCCTTTACGCTGTTTCCGGCTTCATCAAGCGGAGGGGCGAACACCGCCATCGCTCCCTTGCCTGGCATCACTGCTACTATGCCGCCGCCCACACCGCTCTTGGCGGGAATTCCCACATGCCAGGCCCAGCCTCCGGAACCGTCATACAGCCCGGCCATCATCATCGCTGACAGAATGTGTGGCACATTCTCACGCTTAATGACCTGCTCGCCGGTCAGCGGATTCTTGCCGTTGTTCGCGAGTGTGGCTCCCATTACTGCAAGTTGATTCGCAGTCACTCCGACCGAGCAAGCCTTGGTATAGACATCCACCGACTCGAATGGGTCGGCATAGATGCGGTCGTACTTTGCGAGGATCATGGAGATTGCCTTATTACCCGTGTTTGTTGCCGCTTCTGATTTGTAGACGTCTTCCAAAAGTGACAGTTGTGTTCCCGCGGCTTTACTGAAGAAAGCCAGGAGCTTGTTCCATTTCTCATCCGCAGTAGCACCGCCGATCAGACTCGCGGTCGCAATTGCTCCTGCATTCACGTATGGATTTCCTGCGTGTGTCGGCATGTCGACTACCGCTGGGATCGAGTTGAAGGGACGTCCCGTGGGTTCACTTCCGATCTTCTGGAATACCTCTTCGGCGCCTTGTTCCTCCATGGCGAGCGCAAGGGTGAACACCTTCGAGATCGACTGGATCGAGAACGGCTGATCCACATCGCCGATCTTGTATACCCTTCCATCCGTCGTAACGATCGCGATGCCGTACAGCTTGGAATCGACTTGGGCAAGAGCAGGAATATAGTCAGCGTTTTTCCCGGTGGTATCGTTCTTGAAATTGTCGTATGCCTGCTTGAGGATTGTGTTGTATGCCTGTTCCGACGGGGCAACTGGGCTCTTGTTCTGACCTGCAGCAGTGCTGGCGATTACGACGAGCAGCATCAGTCCAGTCATTGCGAATTTCGATCGACTTGAGACGGAGTTCATTGTGTTTTTCCTCCGAGCGCTGCCCGGTCAGGGCAGCTTCAGAATACGAATCCCTTCTTCCAGTCATATCTGAACGAGAACTGGAGCTTATAGTCATTTACGTTGAAGCCATCGCTGAAGTTGACGCGCCTCCCGAACTGGAATTCTCCGCCCATGGTGACGGCCGGAACCGGGTGGTACAGAATGTTAGTCAACGCATAGTGACCTTGGTGAAAATCGCTCGGCAACTGCGCATTAGAGTTCTCGATATTCACGAGCGAATACCCGATGGAACTGCTGAATTTACTGCTCCAGTTGTGGTCCAGGAAGGAGACGATGCCTAGAATGGGCAAAGCGACACCGGCAACGGGTCTGTTGGGATTGCCGGTGTTCCTCAAACTCACGTCAACCGGGGCGTCGTTCATGTAGTTTTGAATACCTGCGCCGTACACGACCTCGAATCGTCCGATGTCATTGTTTGTGAACTTCAGGTTGGACGTTACGTTGACACCCCAGCCCAGAACGTCTCCATTGGGAACAAGAGGAGGAGTCGTACCCGTATTAACCCAAGCAATCTTGCGAAAAATCCCAGCAAATTGCACGTAGCCCCAATCACGCATGAACCGGGCTTGAAGGGAGAAATCTGGCATATCAAATTTGGGCTTGACTCCCTGCAGTTCGACGCGGTCGGCATAAACCCCGCCATCAGCGCTCGCTCCCGGCCTCTCCGCAGCGAAAATCAGGCGCGTGTGGTCGTCCTGGATGGGAGCCCAACGAAATTGGACGTTTCGGAAAAACACCATTCCGCTTGGTCCCCAGTACTCGAGTGAGTTCGGGAATACGTCAATGTCCATGAATGGGCTCCAAGTCTGACCCGCCCCGAACTGTCCTAACTCGCCATAGGCGTGACGCAAGCGGAAAGTTGTTTGTCCGGCATCAACGCCTGTGCCAAACAACTCAAATTCGAAGATAGTCTTAAGATCGCCCAAGGCCGTTGGCGTAGAACTCTTTACTCCGAAGCGCGTTTGACGGACGCTGAAATAGACTTTGCCGCTGGGTGCGAACTGGCCTTTGAAGGAGTCCAACTTGGTCGGCCGCATGACATCGAACCAGTTTGGGTCGCTTTGGCCAAACTCATAACCGGTATCGAGCATGACGTAGCCGTAGATGTCCACGCTGTTCTTTTTTACCTTTGCTTGCTCTTCCGGGGAGGCTGCGGGGGTTTCCTGCGCTTCTTCATTAGCCCTCTCGATGACCTTCGGAGTTGGTTTACTTGGCGTAGGCGCCTGCTGGCCTGCTTTAGGGGTGGGCACCTGCTCGGCTCGGTTGATCTGTGCTTGAAGTTCCTGCATCTCCTGTTCGAGTTTCTGGAGCTGCTCCTTCATCTGCTGCAGGTCTTGATCCTGGGATTGACCCTTCGACCAGGGAGCAAAAAGGAAAACCGCGACAAAGGTCGCGATGACAATTCTCAATTTGCAAGAGTAGAAATGCATTGTCATACAGTCCTCTCCTGCGAAAAATCTCAAACGAACTCCCGATTGCAAACTGGCTATTCTGCCAGTGACAAGAGCGGTCCATTTCGTCTCTCTTCGACTTCATGCATAAATTGTCAGCAGGTCGACATCTCAAAGATATTGGCCGTATCGACTGGTACAAGTTACAGTTGTTCGCCTCGGGACCGACGGAGACACTCACTGCGGAGGCCCTAGTGGCCGGCCGTGCAAGTAACCCGACACGCCAGTCCTCTCCGGTCAAACAGCCGGCGAATCAGACTGGCGTGCTGATGTATCAGCGAAGAGATGTTGGGATTATTCGAATCGCCGGTGATTGCGACCTCAGTTTCCTTTTCTTACAGGTAGAGCGCCGCGATAAACTAGAACGCCATTTGAGAGAGGTTGAGTGCAGCTAGGTTTCGCCGTGAGAAACAATTGCTGAGGTCACGGCGGTTGCCTCTGCCCCCCAAAAATAGGCGATTCGCCTCATAAAATCACTAGTTGCCAAGTGTCAAAATGGGAAGTATCCTCGACATCCGCCCATTCTGGCGTTGCTATCCTCAGCAGTTGCCCAACACCGAACCGCTGGTCGGCGAAAAGGAGTTCTGACATGATCTCGAACAATCGAAGAAATTTGCCGAAGATCATAATCGCGGACGACCATACACTGGTTGCTGAAGCCTGTCGGAAACTGCTGGAAGCAGAATACGAGGTAGTGGCGACGGTTAGCGACGGGCGCGCCCTGGTGCGGGCGGTCGCGGAGTTCAGGCCACATTTGATCGTTGTCGACGTTTCCATGCCCCTTCTGAATGGCCTGGATGCAGGCCAACAGGCCAAGGAGCTGCTGCCCTCGGTGAAGGTCATCTTCCTGACCATGAACCACGAGGCAGATTTGGCCGCTGAGGCCTTTCGCCGCGGGGCTTCAGGATATCTGGTAAAGACCTGCGCTGCGTCTGAGCTAGCAATTGCAGTTCGAGAGGTTCTGCGCGGGAAGTCCTATCTGTCACCGATCATTGCCAAAGAGACAGTGAATTTCCTCCTAAGGCAGGACAAGAAATTAGTGGATGAGGCAGACCGTCTCACCGAGAGGCAGCGCGAAGTACTGCAGCTCCTGGCCGAAGGAAAGTGCATGAAAGAGGTCGCCGCAGTGCTGAACCTTACCACACGCACCGTTGCTTTTCACAAGTACCGAATCATGGAAGTGTTGAATATCAGAACGAACGCCGAGCTGGTTCAATACGCCATTAGGAATCATCTGATTGCCGCGTAAAACAAATAATCCTTAATTTCTTTCCTCGGCGCTACCTATCCACTCAGCAGTTCACGTGAGACGCTGCAGCCGGGCGTAAATGCTCCGGAGAAAAGAAATGGGTCCGAGAATAGCAGAAAAGACCTCGCATTCCCGAACCCCGGCAGCGACTAAAACGTGCTGCGAACTATCCTGAGTCCAAACGAGCAGATGAGGCACAAACCACCAAGTAGCCCGATGAGTGGCAAGATGCTTCCAGTCTTCGGTAATTCTGCCGGAGCAGCAGCCGGGGCCGGAGGTGGTGGTGTAGCTTCCGCAACCAGGATCGGTGCGTCGGCCGGCGGCGCCGGAGGCGGCGGCGGCATCGAGCCGGTAAGTTGTTGCTGGTGTTCCGCGACGGTAATGGGCTCCTCTACAATCTTTGTTGCTGTGACCTTCATTCCTTTCTTAAGTCCAAATACATCCGTCATCTGACCATCAATGTTGAATTTCTGATCCTTCGGGATCGTGAACTGCTGGTTCGTGCCATTTTCCAATGTCAAAATCACGGTGTCCGGCGGGGTCACATGCCATACTTTTCCAGTAACAGTCGTGACTGTGGTAACGACTTGCGGAGTCGTTTTCACAGTGATAGTCCGCTGCAGTTTCATGCCTGGTTTCAGGTCGTGGATTCCCAGCTGACGGCCATCTACTGTGACGTGAGCGCTGGTAGGAATATTGGGAAAGTTACGAATGGAACCATCCTCCATTTTCACTACAAGATCATCGCCGGAGACTAGGACTACTTCGCCACGTTCGACTGTGACCTCGTGAGTGGGGGCGCCACTCGTCGTACTCTTTGTGGTTTTCACTTGCGCGTTCATGCCGACTGTGAAGGCGAGGAAGATTGCCGCGACAGCCAGCATCAGCCACACTCGTGAGTTTTCAATTCTCGAGTTCATTGTGTTATCTCCTATTTGGTTGACTTCTGCGGTTGTGGATCTGAGCGTTGTAATGCGGAATCAGAACGGCCTGAATCTTCATTCGGGCCCGGTTCGATCGTTGTGGGACTGCCGGATTCTACGAGCGACGCTTGGACGATGTACCGCTTGGGCGCGCTTCCGAGAAAATAGAAGGGGTAGCACGTGACCAGAGTCAATTGCGGGGCGGAAGTCGGTTGCAAGACCGACACGTCATCGGGCTTCACAATTAGGACTTGCTGCACCCGGTAGAAATCAACTCGATCGGGACTCTCCAACTCAATCATTTCTCCTGGGCCAATATCCTTCAGCACTCGAAAGAATCCATCTCGGTGTCCTGCGATACCGATGTTGCCTCGATCCCCCGGTCTAGCAGTACCTTGGATCACGCCAACTCCGCGGTCCAGCGTGAGATCATCTGTCCCGGGAAGCACCGGCACCTCGAGGGCGACCCTGGAGATGCGAAGAATCGCCAAAGGCGGCTCGAAATGCTGTGTGAGGCTGTGCCGGTAAGCCACCATTCTTTCCCTGGACCACAGGCTGAAGTCGTGTCGAAATTCCTTCGTCGAAAGTGAGGTGACGGTTCGCTGTGGAGTTTGTGGTTCCTTCGCTGCTTTAAAGGTTTCCAGAGCCGCGCGCGAGAGAATGCTCCGGTGCAGATGCGCGGCGACAAAAAGCGTCACTAGTACCGATCCAGAAATCAGAAAGACGAGTTCGATCGTTCGAAGGTACCTGTTGCTCATGGGGCTCTTGTTGTTTCGCAGCCCTACCCTCTCTATCTGAACAGACATAGAAAGCTAATCGCGCAGACGTATACCGTCTGCGCTCGCACTGCAGTGTAGGTAACAGAAATATTGTTCGTAACTGTTAGTAGTTACAGTCCGATCAGTCCGGTTGGCCCTGAAACCTCAGCGTCTTATCTGGTGGCATGATCATAGAATTGTTTCGTAGCACTACAGATCTCACGCAACACGGTGTGGGCGTCTGTCAGCTTTACGAGTTGTTCGGGTATGGATACGGCGGTATGAGGGATGGGTACTGAACAATAGTGGCACGCGGCGAATTATGGCACACACCGAAAAGCAGAATATCGGCACTTCATGGCACATTGAGGATTGTCGGGTCTGGGCAGAGATCTACTATCTGGACTCGCCTACCGATTACCGAGAGTACCTTCCAAGAGCGTCTGCTGGAGAAAGCCGCATTGCTCATGACTGGGTTCTCCTCGATCGTCCCAACTCCTCATCCTCAGGGTGGATATTTTCTTGCGTACTGATCGTCGGACTGTTGTTGCTGGTGTCGGGAGGGTGCTTCCTCTACCTGTTCTTGGATCGATACTAGACGACCAACATATCGGTTGCCTGATACGCGAGTGCAGAATATTCGTTAGCTTGCCAACTCACGAAGCTCATTACCAAGGGGAACACGAGCATGGATTGTCGTGCCACTTCCCGGTTTTGAAGTGACCGTAAGCTCGCCACGAACCAACTGCAACCGCTCACGCATGCTGATCAATCCAATACCCTGTCGCGTAAGAGCTTCCTCCTGATCGAAGCCCTTACCCTGATCTGCCACCGTCAATTCGATCGATTCGGCCGTGCGACGGAGGTCCGCTGTGAAGGTCGTGACGCCGCTGTGTTTTACTGCATTCTGCAACGCCTCCTGCAAAATCCTGAAAACGCAGAGAGAGATTTCCTTTGGCATGCTCCGCGGTAGATCATTATGGCTGAAGTGAATCTGCACGTTGGCCTGCCGAGCGAGCTCGATACAAAAACTGTTCGCAGCCTTCGCGAGACCTAGATAGTCAAGTTTGGAGGAATGCAGACGATGGGAGAGCTGTTGTACATCTCTGGCAATCTGCGTGATGCGTTCCTGAGCGTGAAGGACCAGCTCACGAACTTCAGCGCCGTGAGGGATCGTTTCAGCTGACCGATCGAGTTCGACGGCGAGAAGGGCGAGGCGTTGATTGATATCGTCATGAAGTTCCCGACCAATCCAGGTGCGTTCTTCTTCATGCGCTTCGATCAGCCTCCGTCCAATGGTTGCCAGAGCGTCCTCTGCCAGCTTTCGTTCTGTGATGTCCATGCATGAGCCTATATAACCGGCCCAGGTTCCATCGGCCTCAAATCTCGGCACACCGGTGTCCAGGATCCACCGATATTCTCCGTCATGCCGCTTCAATCGATACTGTGTTTCAACGCGTTCTCTTCGGCTAAACCCCTCTTTTGACTTCCGCAAACAGCTCTCGAGGTCATCCGGGTGAATACCTTTCGTCCAGCCCATCCCTAGCTCCGTTTCAAAGGTGTGACCAACGAAATCGAGCCAGGGTTTGTTCACGTACGTACACAGATTATTGGTCCCACACATCCAGATCATGACGGGAGCCGTATTTGCCACAAGGCGGAATCGCCCTTCGCTCTCTCGTAGAACCTGTTCGGCGCGCCTTCGATCTGTTATATCGCGGAGAATCTTTTGTGACCCGATTATCGCTCCCTCCTGATTGCGGATAGCCACAACGTTCGCTTCGATCCATATGCGTGTCCCATCCCGTCGAAGTCCCTCGTATTCGAAATTGTCAGCAACTTCCTCGCCGCGCATTCGTCGATCATGGCGATCGCGTACTTCCGTCCGATATTCCGGCGCAACATAGTCTTCCAGCGCGATACCCTCAAGGTCTTCGCGGGAGAACCCAAACAGATTGAAGAATTGATCGTTAGCAAATACGAGTCGACCAGAAAGGTCATCCACCGCTAGAGCATCTCCGATATGGTCGACGAGCCGGCGAAATCGTTCTCCGCTCTCCCGCAGCTGCAGTTCCGCCTGCTTACGCTGCGTTATGTCCCGAATTGCCGATTGCGTGCCGGTGACCTTTCCCTCGGAGTCGCTAAGGGGGACCACATCCACCTCGAGCCAAATACGACTGCCGTCAGCACGAACACCCTCGAACTCATAGTGGGTTGGAACCGATTCACCACGGATGCGCCGACGGTGACGATCAACTACCATTTCCCGATACTCGGGAGCTATGTAAGTTCCCAGGCGAAGTTCCGGTAGTTGCTCGCGACGGAAGCCAAAGAGCTTAAAAAATCGGTCATTTGCGAAGACGATGTTCCCCGCAGCATCATCGGCGAGCACGGCATCGCCGATATGTTCGACGACCCGCCGAAACTTTTCCTCGCTGTCACGCAACGCTTGTTCAGCGCGGCGACGCTCCGTGATGTCCTGACTGGTGCCGCGAAGAAAGAGAATTTTCCCCTGCGAATCCCGGACGGCATAGCCGCGCGTGCTAACCCAGCGCTTATTTCCATTCGGCTGCACCAACTCGAGATCGACCTCGGGAACGTTCCCCGTCTCGACGCAGTCTTTCATGGCTTGCCTTAAGCGCTCCCAGCTTTCAGGTGTGAAGAGGTTCGGGAATTGGTCGTATTCAGGAGGCGGAAGGTTCGGGTCAAACCCGTGCAAGCGGGAAAGCTCTTCCGACCAGGTTAGCTTGAGCGTTTCAGGGTCCCATTGCCAGCTTCCCAAATGGGCCAGGCGCTCGGCCTCTGCCAATTCGGTGTCCTTGCGGTGCAGATCTTCTTCCGCTTTCTTGCGATCCGTGATGTCGATAATGGCTGACAGGAGGCACTTTTCGCCCTGAATTTCAATCATTTCGGCTGAACCCAAGCCGACAGCTTGTCTGCCGTCCTTGCAGCGATACTGAACTTCATAGTCTCGGATGCTTGTGTTCGCCAGCGTCGTTTTGGCGAACACTTCCCGTTGTGCGGGATCTACCCAGATTCTTAGGTCGAACGGAGTCCGCCCAATGATTTCTTCTCGCTTCCAGCCAGTGATCTTTTCAAAAGTGTCGTTTATATCCAGATAGCGATGGTCCCGCGTGCTCGTTAGGGTTAAGACGACGGGGCTCGCGCGGAACGCCTTGGCAAATTTCTCCTCAGATTTGAGAAGAGCGTCATGGACCGATTTACGATCCGTTATGTCGACGGCGATGCCAAGCATACGAACTGGCTCGCCCCTATTTGTATATTGAAACTCGCCACTTGCACTCACCCACCGGAGTGTGCCGTCTTTATGCACAATC
>JASHQK010000498.1 GCA_030039195.1 Candidatus Sulfotelmatobacter sp. | reverse complement strand
TCGGGACTGCAGGCGATTGCGATCGCGGCCGAACGCATTATGGCCGGCGGCGCCGAAGTGATCGTAGCGGGCGGCACCGAATCGATGTCGATGATTCCCATGGGCGGCAACAAAGTCTCGCCCAATCCGTGGCTCGTGAATCATTATCCGGATGCCTATCTTTCCATGGGACTGACGGCAGAGCGGCTGGCGCACCGTTTTGCCATCACGCGCGAGAAGGCGGATGAATTCTCGCTGCGCAGCCATCAGAATGCGCTGGCGGCAATTCAGAGTGGAAAATTCGCGGACGAAGTGGTACCCGTGCCCGTGAGTTTCAGCACGCCGAATGGATCGAAGCCGAAGCGCCAGGAGATCGTCTTCAAAGTTGATGAAGGCCCGCGCGGCGACACTTCGCTCGAAGCCTTGCACGCGCTGAAACCTGCGTTTCACGCGCATGGGACCGTAACCGCAGGCAATTCGTCGCAGATGTCGGACGGCGCAGCCGCCTCGATTGTCATGTCGGCCGAGCGCGCGTCCGCGCTCGGGATTAAGCCGCATGCTCGTTTTGTCTCGTTTGCGACTGCCGGTTACAAACCGGAAGAGATGGGACTCGGGCCGGTCTTCGCGATTCCAAAGGCGCTGAAAATGGCCGGCCTGAAATTGCCGGACATCGATGTAATTGAGTTGAATGAAGCCTTCGCCGCGCAGTCGCTGGCGGTGATTCAGGAAGCCGGGCTTGATATGGAAAAGGTCAATCCCAACGGTGGAGCGATTGCGCTCGGGCATCCGCTGGGATGCACCGGAGCAAAGCTCACGGCGAGCATCATACGCGAACTGAAGCGCCGCAACGCGCGTTACGGCATGGTCACTATGTGCGTCGGTGGCGGCATGGGCGCGGCCGGAATTTTCGAGAACGTCTAGCGCCGACCCGAGCATTGTCCGCGACGAAAAGCCTATCGAGCCCGGTTCTTGATCCAGATCGGAGTGCCGACAAATCCGAAGGCGTGGCGAATCTGATTTTCCAGAAAACGCTGATAAGAAAAATGCAGTTTCACGGCGCGATGGGTGAAGAGCAGAAAGGTCGGCGGCGCGACTGAAGCCTGCGTCATATACAGAATCTTGACGCGCTGGCGAACGGGAACGGAAGCACGATCGAAGTCGACGTGCTCAAGAAATCGATTCATTTCTGAAGTGGGAATTCGTTTGCGGCGCTGGACGGCAACTTCTTCGAGCAGCGGGAAAATTTTCTCGGCGCCCTTACCTGTTTGCGCTGAAATGAAGTCCAGCGGCGCATAGTGTAGGAATTTAAGCTGGTAGCGCAGACGCAGTTCGTATCCGGCACGGTCATGGGGCATCTGCTTATGCGGCGCGGATGCTCCCGTCCGCGCTCCTTCCCCCGATGATCGATTCTTACGAGCATCGGCGCGTGATTCCGGGCCCGCCCACAAATCCCACTTGTTGACGACGATGATGATCGAGCGGCCGCTTTCGTGGGCATAGCCGGCGATTGCGGCGTCGAGTTGGCTGACCCCTTCGGTGGCGTCAAGTACCAGCAAGGCAATGTCGGCGGACTCAAGATGCTTCCGCGCCATCACGACAGAAAGCTTCTCGGCCATCAAGTGCGTTTTCCCTTTGCGGCGAATGCCGGCGGTGTCGATGAAGCGGAAGCGCCGACCACCATGCTCGACAACTTCGTCGATTGCATCTCGCGTAGTGCCGGGGATGGGCGAGACGATGGCGCGATCCGAAGCAGTCAGGCAGTTCAGCAGTGTGGACTTGCCGACGTTGGGATGGCCGATGATTGCGACTTTCACTTCGCGCGCGGCTGCGGCGTCGGTCGTTGGTCGTTGGTCGTCGGTCGTGGAAAGCCCGTCGTTAGTCGTCGGTCGTTGGTCATTGGCGCGGCCGAGATCTTCTTCTGTGACCTCTGTAGCGCCGGTGCTCAGGGGTTTTGGAAGGACGTTGAGGACCGCGTCGAGCAGATCATCAACGCCCCCGCCGTGCTCTGCGGAGACAGCGAACATGTGCGCAATCCCGAGGCGATGAAAGTCGCTAAGGAGGTCAGCTTGTTTTTCGGAGTCAATTTTGTTGACCACGAGAAACAAAGGCTTGTTGGCTTTTCGCAATAAGCGCACAAGTTCCAGGTCAGGTGCCGCTAATTCCGAGCGCCCATCGACGACGAGAACGATCGCTGCGGCCTCATCGAGCGCGACCCGCGCTTGGCGGAAAATTTCCGCCGGAATCAGGTCTCTTTCTTCTGGGAGGATACCGCCCGTGTCGACCACACGGAAATGCCGTCCGCACCACTCGGCGTCAGCGTACAGCCGGTCGCGCGTGATGCCCGGTTCGTCGCCTACGATCGCTCGCCGTGAGCCGACAATGCGATTGAACAGCGTCGACTTGCCGACATTGGGGCGGCCGACGATGGCGAGGAGAGGCGCTGATCGAGAACTTTGGGGCGTAGATTTCGCGGCTGTGTCTGACAATGGGATACTCAGTTCCAGGAACTCGTATTATAGAGACTTCTGTGAAGGCTCCTACCCAACCAGCGTCTTCCGTGCCGCCGAATTCTGCCGCGGCGCCTCGTGCACAAACGTCACTCCACCAGTTCTTCGCGCCCGGCGGAGTCCTTTCGCGTAAGCATCCGGCCTACGAATTTCGTCGCGGACAGCTGCAAATGGCGCAGGCGGTTGAGCAGGCACTCGCGGAAAAGCGCCATCTGATCGTCGAGGCCGGCACCGGCACAGGGAAGACGCTCGCGTATCTGGTACCAGTGATTCGTTCGGGCAAGCGCGTCATTATCTCGACGGGAACAAAAAATCTGCAGGAGCAGCTTTTCTATAAAGATGTTCCCTTCCTGCAGCAGGGGCTTTACGGCAATTCCGATGGGCCGCGGCTCTCCGTGTGCTACATGAAGGGACGCAACAACTACTTGTGCCGCCAAAAGCTTTATGAGCTTACCGACCAGCCGGTGCTGAGCGGGCTGGAGGAGATTGAGCAATATCGGGCGATCGCCGCATGGGAGAAAAACACGAGCACGGGAGATCGCGCTGAACTGGCGGAACTGCCGGAGGCGAGCCTGCTCTGGCACAAGCTGGACGCGCGCGCCGAGGCCTGCATTGGACAAAAATGCAGCCAGTGGGAACGCTGCTTCATCACCGAGATGCGGCGCCGGGCGATGGAGAGTGACATCATCATCGTCAACCATCACCTGTTCTTTGCCGATCTCGCCATCAAGCTTCAGGCCGAAGGCGCTCCGGATGCGGGAATTTTGCCCGAAGCTGCCGCGGTAATCTTCGATGAAGCGCACGAACTGGAAGATGTAGCAGCGAATTATTTCGGCATCTCGGTGAGTAACCTGCGTGTCGAGGAGCTGGCGCGGGATGTGGAACAGGCGCTGCAGCATCACCGCATGCTGTCGGCTTCCTTATCGGGAGCGTTGGGCAGTTTGCGCGAGCGCGCACAATTTTTCTTTTCGCTGCTGCCGTCCGGGGATGGAAGATTTGCCTTCGAGAATCGACGCGAGTTTCTGGAAGAAAACGGCGACGAATTTCTGGGTTTGAGTCAGGCCCTCACGCGTCTTGCCGGAGAACTCGAGGGGCTGGCGCAGAAGCCAGAGGAGATTTTCAATTTCGTGCGCCGCGCCCAGGAGATTCAGGTGCAGCTTCAGTTCGCGCTGGAATCGGATGATCGCAATACCGTGTTCTGGATCGAGAGGCGTGGAAAAAGCCTCTCACCACAGAGACACCGAGGCACAGAGAGAGGCAAAGAGAGTTCTTTCGGAGGGCGGACTAATGTTTTCCTGCAGGCCACGCCCATCGATGTCGGTCCTATCCTGCGGGAGTGCCTCTGGTCGAAGCTGGAGTGCGCGGTGCTGACCTCGGCGACACTCGCCGTCGGCGGAGGATTCGAGTACATCCGGCAACGGCTGGGATTCGAGCATGCACGCGAATCGGTTTTGCCTTCCCACTTCGACCATCAAAGTCAGGCCCTCTTTTATGTGCCTCCGGACCTGCCCGATCCTCGCACGCCGCAATTTGCCGCGAAAGCGGCCGAGCGCATCCGCAGACTGCTTGCGGTCACGCGTGGGCGGGCGTTTGTGCTTTTCACCAGCTATGCGCAGATGAATGACATTTACGATCGGCTGCTGGGGGAGATGGAATTCCCTATGCTGCGGCAGGGTGACGCGCCGAAGACCGCGCTGCTTGAGGAATTCCGCCTGACCCCCAACGCCGTGCTCTTTGCGACGTCATCATTCTGGCAAGGAGTAGACGTGCAGGGCGAGCAACTCAGTTGCGTCATCATCGACCGGTTGCCATTTGCCGTACCCAGCGATCCGGTGGTGGCTGCGCGCGTGAAGGCGATCGACGCTGACGGCGGCAACGCATTTTTCCAATATCAGGTGCCATCGGCGGTTATCACGCTGAAACAAGGCTTTGGACGGCTGATCCGCTCGCTGCACGACCGCGGCCTGCTCGTGCTGCTTGATAATCGGATTCTCAAGAAGCAGTACGGACGCGTGTTTATCGAGAGCTTGCCCAATTACAGGAAGACGACGGAGATCGGGACAGTGGAAGAATTTTTTGCGCCTGATTCGCCGACTACTTGAGCAGCCTCATCCCGGCGGAACCGGCCGCCTTTCGATCGAACGTGAAGGTGTAGGAGCATCTCGCAGAACGCCCACTCTGCTCGATCAGGTAATCGGCAAAGCTGGCGCTTCCCGCTGCGAAATGTCGAACCGCGCGCGAGACTACTTCAGCCTGTTCTACGAGCAGTTCCTTGCTGCGCAACAGTGCTTCGAGAACACTTAGCACAGCCGGTTTCTCGAAGTTGTACGACGCCTCGAGCACCCAAGCCAGCTCTACCATGACAATCATCGATATAAAACCAGGATCCTGAGGGGTGAGGGAGTCAATGAGCCGAACCGCCGCGCGAGTTTGGACGGGGTCATCCAGCGTGATATAGCGGACCAGGAGGTTGGTATCGAGGCCGATCATCTCGATGCGGCGGCCCGAGCCACGATGGCAGCGTTCATCTCTTCGACGGACACGGGTTTTCTGCGCTTATCCTGGAACATTCCCTTCAGTTCGCGGACGGAGCGCGTCGCGGGCACAATCGCGAACGTCCCCTTCTCAATCTCAACGAATTCGACCCGATCTCCCGCGTCCAATCCGAGGGCATCGCGGACTCGGACAGGAAGAGTGATCTGTCCCTTCGAAGTTACGGTCGCCGAGGCCATATCCTTACCCTATATCTATTTCCTTACAATATGGTAAGGACATCAGACTCGAAAGTCAACCGATGCGCGAGAGCCTTGCCCTGCTTCTGCTTTTACTCGTTGCCCGGATTCGCCATTACCGACACTCCAATTCCTGACGGCTGCGCCTCGCTGTGGTACACGCGTTCAGTCGCTTTCAGGAAGTCGGAAGGTTTGGCGTCGGGAATATTCACGAAGGTTTGCGGATTGCGGTCCGTGAGCGGGAACCAGGAACTCTGGATCTGCACCATGATGCGGTGCCCGCGGCGGAAGGTGTGGTTCACGTCCTGCATGGTGAAATCGACTTCTTCGATCTTGCCAGGTGTGAAGGCTTCGGGCTTTTCGAAGCTGTGGCGAAATTTCCCGCGGAAAGGCTCGCCCCGCACCAGTTGTTCGTAACCGGCCATCGTGAACGAAGGCGGAGGCACGTCGGTGCGCCTGCTTCGTTCTTCCGGTTGAGATTCGTCGGGCTTGCTCGCGGGATAATCCTGCGGATAGACGTCAATCACTTTGACATCCCAATCGGAATCCGTGCCGCTGGTCGAGACAAAAAGCTTGGGAGAGACTGGACCGACGATGGTGACGTCTTCGGAGAGAGGTGCAGTCTCGTAGACAAGCACGTCAGTGCGGCTGGAAGCAAAGCGCTGATCGGAGACCATGTACTCCTGCGGAACGCTCAGGGCCGTGTAATTCACGAACGGAACGGGCCTGGCCGGATCGCTGACGTATTCATCGAAAGCCGGCGACTCACTCTTGGGCGCCTCGAAAGAAAGCCCGCCATTTGGCTGGAGATACAGCATCCGCTTCTCGGCATTTTCCGGAGGCCAGGCAGAATAGCGCCGCCAAACGTTCGTGCCCGTTTCGAATACGTAAGCCTTGGGGAGTTTCGGATCAGGAGCGTCTTTCAAATAGTGCTCGAAAAATGGGAACAGAATATTCTTGCGATAAAAGTCGCCGGTGTTTGCGGCAAAATCAGCGCGACCCAGATGTTCCCCGTCATATCGACCCCATCCGCCGTGCACCCACGGTCCCACTACCAGCGCACTGAAGATGTTGGGGTTGTTTTGATCGATGGAATGGAAAGTCGTGAACGGTCCCTGCAGATCTTCGGCATCGAACCATCCGCCGACCGTGAGAACGGCACAATGAATATCTTTCATGTGCGGCGCGAGATTGCGAACCTTCCAGTAGTTGTCGTAGATATCGTGGTGAAGCTGGTCGTCAAATAGAGCACTGTGGCCGTCGAGCAGTTTCGAGAGATTTCCGATCGGACCCACCTTCAGATAAAACTCGTATCCATCTTTGGTTCCGAAATCGAAGGGCACGGAAGGCTGAGGAAGTTGCGGATTCTCCTGCGGCTTGAAAAAAGCGTAAAAGCCGAAGTTCGCGGCGAGCATGAAAGCGCCGCCATGATAGGCGTCGTCGCCCATGAAGAGGTTCGTCATCGGAGCCTCGGGCGATGCCGCTTTCAGGGCCGGATGCGAATCGATGATGCTGGCGGATGTATAAAAGCCCGGGTAGGAAATTCCCCAGATTCCAGCTTTCCCGTTGTTGTTGGGAATATTCTTAAGCAGCCAATCGATCGTGTCGTAGAGATCGCTGGAATCGTCGACATCTTTGTTCGACTTCTTGTTGTCGATATGCGGACGCATTTCGACGAATTGACCCTCCGACATGTATCGGCCGCGTACGTCCTGAAAGACGAAGATGTATCCGGATTTGTCGAAATCGGGCGAAGGGCCAAGCTGCGTGCGGTACTTGTCTACGCCGTAGGGAGCCACGCTGTAAGGCGTGCGCTCGATGAGAAAAGGATAGCTGTGCGAACTGTCTTTCGGAACGTAGACGGACGTGAACAGTTGCACTCCGTCGCGCATGGGGATGCGGTACTCGTACTTGGTGTAATGCGCTTTAACGTCGAACTCAGGGGCGTCAGGC
>JASHQK010000497.1 GCA_030039195.1 Candidatus Sulfotelmatobacter sp. | reverse complement strand
GGACTGGCGGAGCATCACTATCGCCAGGCGATCGAATCCGATCCGCGCTATGCCCTGGCATATTTCGATCTCGGCAACGTGCTCGACGAAACCGGCCGCGTCCACGACGCGATCCAGACGTACAAGACCGCGCTGCAACTGGCTCCGACCTACGCCGACGCGCATTACAATCTTGCGCTGGCTTATGAGAAGACTCGCGAACCACGCAGGGCGCTCAAGCACTGGCAGGCGTACGTGAGGCTCGACACCTCGGGCCCGTGGTCGGTGCACGCGCAGAGCCAGATCAAGCGCATCCTGCAGGCCGACGTGCTGAAGCTGGTCTACAAGCGCGGGTAACCCCGATAACCACAAAGGACCGAAGGCGCACGAAGGAAACCGCTCCAAGTCTGATTATCCTCTGTGAGACTTCGTGTCCCTGGTGGTTTAATGCTCTGGCGGTGGCCGTCCTTAACGGTGCTAACATAAACAGTCCGCCCATCTTGCCGAACGAGGGTGTTCTATGGCCGAAGCCACGCTGCAAGCTGCTGTTCCTGCTCCGCTGACCGCGCTCACCGAAGACGAAATCCTGTTTCGCGATAACGTCCGGCAGTTTGCCGACGAAAAACTGCGTCCGCTGGTCAAGGAGATGGACGAGAAGGGCGTCTTCAACAAGGACCTCATCCATGAATTTTTCCAGCTGGGCCTGATGGGGATTGAAATTCCCGAGCAGTATGGGGGCGCGGGCGGCAAATTTTTCGAGGCTATTCTTGCCGTCGAGGAGCTTTCGCGCGTCGATGCTTCCGCCGGAGTGATCGTCGATGTGCAGAACACCCTGGTCAATAATGCACTGCTTCGCTGGGGCAACGAAGAGCAGAAAAAACGATATCTGCCGAGGATGGCGTCGGAACTGCTCGGCGCCTATGCGCTGAGCGAGGCTGGATCGGGATCCGACGCGTTCGCGCTGCAGACGCGTGCCGCGCTCAAAGGATCGGACTACGTTCTCAACGGCCGCAAACTTTGGATCACGAATAGCAAGGAAGCCGGAGTGTTCGTACTCTTCGCCACGATCGATCCGGGCGCGGGATACAAGGGGATTACTGCATTTCTGATCGAAAAAGATTTTCCGGGATTCAACGTCGGCAAAAAAGAGGACAAACTTGGCATACGCGCCTCGTCCACATGCGAGCTGATTCTGGAGGATTGCCGGGTGCCGAGAGAAAACGTCCTCGGCGACGTGGGCAAAGGATACAAGATCGCCATTGAAACGCTGAACGAAGGGCGCATCGGCATCGGCGCGCAAATGATCGGCCTGGCGCGCGGCGCCTGGGAATTTGCCTGTAAATATGCGCTGGAGCGCAAGCAGTTCGGCAAGCCCATTGCCGACTTTCAGGGCATCCAATTCCAGATTGCGCAAATGGCCACCGAGATTGAGGCGGCGCGGATGATGGTCTACAACGCGGCGCGCATGAAAGATGCCCGGGTGAACTTCGTCAAGGAGGCGGCGATGACCAAGCTGTTTGCCTCCCAGGTTGCGGAACGGGTAACGTCGCTGGCCATCGAAATCTATGGCGGCTACGGATTCACTAAGGATTATCCGGTAGAGAAGTATTGGCGCGATGCCAAGATCGGTAAAATCTACGAAGGCACGTCGAACATGCAGCTGGCGACCATCGCCAAACTGATCCTGGGCAAGTGACCGGGCAGAGGGCGCGCCGTTATGGGTTGAAGTGCAATTCGATCACTTCGCGCGACTCAGCAGCGGCCGGAACAAACTTCCACTGAACGATCGCCTCTTTCGCGGCCTCGATCAGGATGGGGCTGCCTCCCATGGGCTCGACCGTTCTTACCTTCCCATCCGGCGTGACGACGGCCACAACCTTGACCGTCCCGCTCAAATTGATCTGGCGCGCCAGCGCGGGGTAAACGGGCATGGTTTTATGAACTATTTTGCGTCCCTGGGACGAATCCTGAGCGCAGGCCACTCGGGCTGAAGGGGCGATGATTGCAAGACTCAGCAAAAGAAAAAACCAACGAAATAATCTGACTGGGCTTGGGGGCATAAGATTCATATACAGCGTCAACGTTATCAGAAGAATTTTATTGGGAAGTAAACCCCAGGGAAAGGTGCCTTCGGTAACGTGGAACCCCAATTCTCCGTTGCCAGGTGGCCCAAAGGCTGAGACCCGCAAAGCCGCGTCTATGGCGGGTTTTGCCGGTTTGCCGGGCGTGGACGCAAATCGGCCTTGCTCATAATGTGCATCGAGTTGCACTTGGAGGAAGCCATGTGGCGCCGAGCACCGTTCGTAAACGATGTGTTTTCAGTCAGTTGAATGGAGCCTGCCTCTTGGCGGGCTGGATGCACTTGTCAGGGCAGCCGCCAGTTTCGGGGCAACAGATCGGGGTGATACTTGACTACCTTGTTCGGCACTGAGGAAGTGACCACGACAGCCCCCACCGAAGAACCGCGGCGCAAGAAACACGGCTGGCTGCCGCTGCTGACCGTGCTTTTCTGCATTTCCTACGGTCTGATGACCATGCTCATCGTCGAGCAGGGGCGCACGATTGATTCGCAACGCGCCCTGATTCGTGAACTCTTTCGCGACAGCGTGGCGCTGAACAATTACAAGATAAAAGCGCTCGAAGAGAAGCGTGGGGCCAAGAACTCCCAGACTCCGGGGGCCCAATCCCCGGCCACGCAAGCTCCTTCAAGCGCGACTCCGTCGACCCAGGACCAGAATCAAGCCCCGTCTTCCCAGGCGGTTCCGCAGCATCGTGCACAGAATCAGAACGTACAGCCGCGGCAGTTCGAGCACTCCCGTCCGGCATCGGACCAGGCGCAGGATCGTCTAGCGGTGGTTCGGATTTGACCTGCTGTTTCCGGACGACAGCCGGTCGCCGGATCGGGCAGGATGGTTCGGCAGATAAGCAGTAGAGGAACGAAAGACAATGAAGGCCCTGACCCTAGCCTTGTTGTTGAGCTTGCCCGTGCTCCCGCTCTCTCCGCCAAAGCCGGTGCAGCAGCCCGTTACACTAGCCTCAAAACACCCCAAAGGCGGACGCTGGTATTTCGCCGCCAGCGGCCACGCGGTCTACTGCTACG
>JASHQK010000496.1 GCA_030039195.1 Candidatus Sulfotelmatobacter sp. | reverse complement strand
GATTCCCAGTAGAGGTCGCCATTTTTTTTTCTTGTTGCGAAGCTCGCCGCGCCACTCCTTGCCGCGCGTGATGGCTTCCCACAGTTGCCGGTACTCCTCAGGAGTGGTATGTCCTGATTTCAGCAGTCTGGGGTTACGTCCGATAACTTCGTCGTAGGAATAGCCGGTACACTCGGTGAAGCGTCGATTCACGTATGTGATGTTGCCCCGGAGATCAGTAATCAGCACCGATACCGGGCTCTGTTCAACGGCGACTGACAATTGCCGCAGCGCGTCTTCATTCCGCTTGCGCTCGGTGATGTCACGGTGCGTCCAGATTCTGCCGTAGTAGTGGCCGTCTGCGCCAAACACAGGCGAAGAATAGCGGTCTAAGACGCGCCCGTTCCGAAGTCTTACTTCGTCGCGGCTCTTTTCCTCCCGGTGAACATAGAGATACTTGACCTTTTTCAGGAAGCGCTCGGAGTCTTCCACTCTTTCAACCACGGACTGTAGCAGTTGATCGTTGCGCCTGGTGTGGCGCAGTGGCTGCGGTAAGTCGAGCATTTCGCCGAATCTCTCGTTCTGCAGAAGGACGTTGCCGTTCTCATCAACCACCACAATGCCGTCGATGGTGGCCTGAATCTGAGCTTCAAAGAAGGCGGTTTTGGCCCCCAACTCATCTTCCGTTCTCTTTCTTGCAGTGATGTCGGAGCCCACAATCAACAATTCGCCGCCGTTGCTTTCGGGAACCTCGACCCAGTGAACTGTCATTCCCAAAAGGTGCGGCTCGCCCGCCTTCTCGAACTGCACACCATCCCAAACCAGCCGGCTCTTCGAGCGCAGCAGACCCTTGATCGTCGATCCGATATCGGGGGTCAGCCATCGGATTCCACACGCGGCCAGCGACTTGCCTAGGACCTCGGCTTTGCTCAACCCGAATGCCTGAGCGGCAGCTTCGTTCCAGCGATTGATGCCACCCTCGGAATCAACCCCGATCAAAATGGAAGGAATGGAGTTGATGAACAGCTCAGCTGCGCAATGGGAAGCGCGCTCTTGCTTCTGAATCGATGTCTTCTTCTTTGAGCCAGTGGACGGCACGACGCAACCACCCTTCGCAGATGTACGTGGCTTCCATAAACATCGGTAAAATCTCGAAATCGCATTATGGACAACGGAGAACGAAAGTAGCCTGCGGGGATGGTTATGCGGTCAGAAAACGCAAAGAGACTGCCGAGCCGGTACGAGGCCGAATGGGCATTGCCGCCAGCAGTTTCAGAGACCCTCTTGTGAGCCCGCATTGGCAATGGGGAGGCGGATGTAGAAACACGTGCCCTTGCCCATTTCCGTTTCAAACGTCAACGCGCCTTTATGGCGATCGACCACCGATCGTGCAATGGCCAGTCCCTGGCCGGTACCGCGCCCCACTTCCTTTGTCGTGAAGAAAGGATCGAAGATGCGATCGCGAATGCTCTCGGGAATGCCTGTGCCCGTGTCTGAAATGGCGATCACCGCCATCGAATCCCGCAGCGAGGTCGCCACCCGGATCTTTCCTTTCTTGCCGCTGTCTTTTACCACGTCCGCGATGGCGTGGGCGGCGTTCACCAGCAGGTTCAGAAACACCTGATTCATGTCGCTGACGCTGCAGACGATCGGTGGCAACTCGCCGAAATTGGTCTCCACATCCGCCACATACTTCAGTTCGTTGCGCGCCACCGTCAGAGTATTCAACAGAGCCTTATTCAGGTCGGCGGGGACCATTCCCTTGCTTTCGGGGTGAGCGAATTCCTTCATCGCCCGCACGATCGTTACCACGCGCTCCACGCCATCCAGCGTCTGGCCGAGGGCTTTCGGAATTTCCTTCAGCAGGTAATCCGTATCGCATTCGGCCGCGATGCGCTCCAGTTCGCTTGCAAACTGCGGTCCCGAGCGCGTCTCGCTGGTGGATTTGCACTGCTCCTGAAACTTCTGGAGTACCGACTGCAACTCTCCGAACGCATCCTGCAGAAAGCGCACGTTGTCGCCCACAAATTGAATCGGAGTGTTGATCTCGTGCGCGATGCCGGAAGCCAGCCGACCCACAGATTCCAATTTCTGCGCCTGGCGCAGCTCTACCTCGGCCACGTCACGGCCGGTGATGTCGCGCGCAATCGCCTGGATTCCCACCGGCTTGCCCTCGCGGTAGATTAACCGGGGATTCATTTCCAGCTTGGCCCGTCGCCCGTCCTTGGCTGTGAGGTCCAATTCGATTTTGCTAGACGCTTGCGCGGCCGCCAATCGGGCAACGTCCTGTTCCACCTGCTGGTGCTGCTGGGGGTCGAGCAGTTGCCGCAGGTTCATCTGCAGGGCTTCCTCGCGGGAATATCCAATGGTTTGCTCGGCCAGCCGGTTCAGGGAGGCGATGCGCAGATCGAGATCGAAGGTATAGACCAGGTCGCTGGCATTTTCGAACAGTTCGCGATAGCGTTCTTCCGATGCCCGGAGTTGTTCCTCGGCGAGCTTGCGCGCCGAGATGTCTTCCGCCAATCCGACAATGCGGGTTAACTGTCCACTGGCGTCGCGAACCGGGAAAGCGCGGTCCCGAATCCATTTCTCCTGTCCAACAGGAGTACGGATGCGATAGATCGAATCGACTTTCTCGCCACCTAGTTGCCTTTGGTTTATTTCCAGCGCCTCTTGCACATCGTCGGGATGGATGCTTTCGGCCCAGGACTTGGGGTCGCGATACAGGCTTTCACAACTCTTGCCCCAGACATGCTCATAAGCCGGGCTGACATACAGGATTCCTGAGGCAGCCGGAGACACCATCCAAAACACCTCGCTGATGTTTTCCGCCAGCTGGCGGAATTTTTCTTCGCTCGTGACCAGCGCCTGCTCGGCCTGCTTGTTCTGGGTGATATCCCGTGCGATGCTCACGAATCCAGTGACTTGTCGGGTGTCGTCGAAGACCGGTGAAATCGACAGCGAAACATCGACACGCCTGCCGTCCTTGCGGATGCGGTATGTCTCATATTCCGATATGTGTTCTCCCCTGCGGATTTTTCCCAGAATTTGCGCCAATTGGAGCGGGCGATCGCGAGGAATGAACGTGGCGACTGACTTTCCAATCATTTCTTCCGGGCTGTAAACGTAGAGTTCTGTGGCTCCGCGGTTCCAGCTCATCACGATGCCCTCCAGATTTATGCCCACGATGGCGTCCTGCGAGGACTCGACTAGAGATGCCAGAAATGCCTGCGCTTCGTCGGCGCGCTTGCGCTGTGTAATGTCTTCAATCTGCGTGATGAAGTGCGAGGCCTTGCCCAGAGTGTCTTTCACCAGCGAAATCTTCAGATGCGCCCATACGACTTTTCCCCGCTTATGCAGGTAGCGCTTCGTCAGTTCGAGAGTGGTGTCGACACCTTTGCTGAATTGAATTGCGATCTGGCGGGACGCTTCGAGATCGTCGGGGTGAGTGATTTGCTGCCATGCTCCGGTGAGAAGTTCCTCAGCGGAGTAGCCCAGCATCCGGCAGAGCGCGGAATTGGCGTGCAGAAAATGTCCTTCGAGATCGGCCATACACATTCCGTAGGGCGCGTCTTCGAAGGCGGTGCAAAACCGGTTTTCGCTTTCTCGCAGCTCGGCCAAAATTTGCTTCTGGCCGGTAATATCCTGGTAAAGCGCTAATATGCCGCGTGCTTCCCCCCCGATGATCAGCGGCACGCCATAAATCTCAACATCGACGAGAGTGTTGTCTCTGCGTCGCCGGCGGCTGACGACCTGTACTTTTCTACGTTCGAGGCATTCGCGGGTGAAACTTTGCGCCTCCGCGGCCAGTTCCGGGGGGACAATCAGTTCATGTAGGCGTTTGCCTTCGAGTTCCGCACGCGAATAAAGAAACAGTTGCTCAAACGCGGAATTCGACATCTGAAACCGTTCGTCTTTGTCTAAGACTACCGTTGCCAGCGGACTGGTTTCGATCAGCGTGTTCAGGTACGAGGTGCGTTCCTCCAGGGCTTTTTCCGACTGCTTTCGCTCCGTAATGTCGACGAAGCTCTCCAGCAGATACCCATGTCCGTTTAATTTCACCGGACGCACCGTCTTGATAATGGAAAGGCGCTGACCGCTGGCGGTCAGCAATACGCGCTCGGAATTATCGACGGTCTGCCCCAGATCGGTTACCGGGCAACGTCCTTCTTCCGCCGGACACACAAATTGATGGCACATGGCACCGACTGTTTGCTCGAGGGGTGCTCCGACCAACTCGATCGCCACCGGATTGGCATCGACGATCCGATGCGTTTTCGGATCGATCACGAAAATTCCGGTCTCGACCTCTTCGAAGATAGCCCGGAAATTCGATTGATCGCGATCTGCAGGAATTTTCGTATCGCTTTCCTTGGGCATCTCCGAGAGCAATGCGATGCAGGATTCCCTCTCCCCGAATCGAACGTAGTGCAGTTCCAGTTGAGCCGTTGGCACCGTTGGGTTCTGCGCTGACGGCACAAGTTCCGCAGTCGATGATCCGGTGCGCTTGAGTTCTTCCCAAATTCCCGGCCAACCGGTCTCATCGCAAATTGGATGAAGATCGGAAAACGACAGGCCGTTAAATTGCTCGGGGGGACAGCCCAAGCGGCGACATCCTACTTCGTTGGCGTATGTGATCCGGCCTTCAGAATCCAGGCAAAAGACTCCATCGGGAAGACACTGCACGCGCCGGTACCTCTTCGGTCTCTATCGGCGTAAGCGGGTCGAAAGTTTATAAGCTGCGGAATGCGCACAGGCAGAGGCATCGCACAACCGCGCCCGGACCGCAAAGTGGAGCCCTAGGCTGCGGTTGTACGGCATTGTTGGCGGCGTCGAAATGATAGAATCACAGGGGCTGGGCGCTTAACTCAGCGGTAGAGTGCCATCTTCACACGGTGGAAGTCATAGGTTCGAATCCTATAGCGCCCACCATCTTTTCAAGCACTTACGAATCACGTGATCCATCCGGTGATCCGTTAGCGAACACAAGCTTCGCCACACGGCTGCTGGCATCCTTCAACGGCGCATCGAAGGTTGGGCTATGCCGCAGAGTCATGCCCATTGTGGAACGCCGCATCAGTTCCTTCTGCATTGCGACCCGAATTCCCTCGACTCCCATCTGCTTGGCGAGATGGGCCCGCCAGCGACGTCGCCTAGCGCTCGCCCGGTCCATACCGCCGCCAGCCAGTGCGATCGCGGCCAACACTCTCACGACTCTGTTCCACAATCGCAAATAAGCTCCCGATCTTCAGGCACCGGCAGCGGCAGAAAAGTTCCAGGGCTCGAGGGCTGTTACGCGGCCGGGAAGGGCCGCTCTTCCACGTTGATGTTAAAACCCGGCGATCAACTGCTTCCGGGCCCGCGCCCGCCCGGACCGCCGAGGGCGGCTGTCCCTGCTTTTGACTGATCACGGCCTGGTTTTTGCGATTTCGGGCAGGACTTCGCGTTCCTTTTTCGGGGTTCCGCCGAGATGATATTTCGTCAGGCCCTCGCGCAGGAATTCGAAGGCTTCATCGGCAGAGTCGACGATCTTAAACAGATTCAAATCCTCCTGGGAAACCGCGCCCGCATCGACGAAAGCCTGAAAATTGATGATGCGATTCCAGTACTCGCTGCCGTAGATAATGACCAGAATCTTTTTCGCCAGCTTGTCGGTCTGCGCCAGGGTAAGAATTTCGAACAGTTCGTCCATGGTGCCGAAACCGCCGGGAAAAATGACCAGCCCTTTGGCCAGATAGGCGAACCAGAACTTGCGCATGAAGAAATAGTGAAACTGGAAATTCAACGACGCGGTGATGTACGGGTTGGGATGCTGCTCGAAGGGAAGCTGAATATTGAGCCCGATGGTCTTGCCTCCGGCTTCGTGCGCGCCAAGATTGGCCGCTTCCATGATTCCCGGGCCCCCGCCGGTGGTGACAACGAAGCGGTGCCTGCGGGCGGGAATGGTGATCGACCACTTGGTGAGCATGTGCGCGAGGCGCCGCGCATCTTCGTAATAGCGGGCCATGTCAATGCCGGCCTGAGCACGCTTCAAGTCCTTCTCCAGTTCAGCTTCGGGCACTCCAGCATGATTGTTCTCGATTTCGGTCAGGGCGTTGGCGGCGTCTTTGTGCCCGTGAAGGCGAGCGGAGCCGAAAAAGACGACCGTGTCTTGAATCTGTTCGCGGCGGAAGCGGGCGAGCGGTTCCTGATACTCCGCCAGGATACGCAAAATGCGCCCATCCGGGCTGTCGAGAAACGGTTCGTTCTGATAAGCGACGGGTGCGGCTTTCGGTGTGTCAGTCATACGTATGAAATCTCTGCTTTGTGAAATCCCCTTGGTGCTGAAGCGTTGTTGCGAAGTTCAGTCGTCTCCGGGACGGGAAGAATTCATTCCATTCTCCCCAGCGCTGCAGCGCTGGGCTATGGTCGACCGCGCCTCCGGGGCTTGCGTTCATCTCACGTGGAACCTGCGGCTTGCCGGGCCGTCACGAAACTCGTGCCGTCCGCTCACGCGGACTCGGTCCGTTCCACTCTTCCGATCCCGGACTCCCGTTCCGGGCTTTCAGATTCCGCCGCTGCTTTCGTCGTATTCGTCCTGCGCGCCCCTTGAAACCGAGTCTCGTAAACCGCCTCTGAAGCGCCGGGTTACTGTCGGGCACTACTTCCCTCTTGAAGCGCGTTACTCGCGTTCGTGATAGTGGAGTGCCTCCCAGAATCCGATCCAGATATCGAGCAGCCCCAGGCCACTGCAGACCCCGCGAAAGAAGCCACTGGAAATGACGACCCGCAGACCCGGATAAGAAAGCAAAAGCGTGTTGTCGGTCCACTCCGAAGTCCAGGGAAGAATGATCAGCAACACTCCGGCCACCGCGCTGATCAGAACGAAGAGAAAAACAGAAATACGATGCATCCACAGCTGCATGCGGCGAGATTCCGACGCCCTTGGCGCTTCGTCCGGATCCAGCAACGCCGCGTGGATCTCTGCGGGTTGCCGCCCGTCCTCCGGCTTGGGCGGAGGGCTCAGCGGAGTGGGCTGGCTCATTTCCGACGATCCCCTTTGCAAAACGGGACACATAGCGACGCAGAATGGACAATGGGAATGCAGGGCCGCAAACGAAAACCTGGATAGAGAGCGCTGGGGGTAACACCCATCCGGTTATTTTACGACTTCAGAGCCTTAATGCGCTCGGCGACATCCCGGTAGTCGATGTTGCTGCCGTAGACTTCCATGAAGTGCTTCAGAGCCAAGGTCTTGTCGCCGGCGGTTTCGTGGGCCGAGGCCAGTTCGTAATTGAGAGCGACACGCGTTTCGCCGTCGATGGTAGGCACGCCGAGAGCTTTCTGATACCAGCGCACGGCAGCTTCCGGCACTCCTTTTTCCAGGAAGCACTGCGCCAGCCAGGTGTAGGTCTGCATGATCTGCGGGAAGGGATGACCGCGGTCGAACGATTGACAGGCTTTCTGCAGCTCGCCGATGGCTTCGTCGAGCAAGCCCATTTCGCGGAAAGCGATGCCGAGATTGTAGTGCGTTTCCGGATCCTCTTCGGAAGCGGCTACGCCAGCTTCGAGATCCTGCTTGAGTTCCCCAAACATTTCGGCGAGATCGACTCCGGCGTCATCCCCGAACGGCGATTCTTTGGACGCAGCCGCAGGTGCAGGAGCGGCCGGCGCTGCCGGCGGCGGAGCTTCGATCGTGGGCGAACTCCATGCCACGGACGCGGTCGGCTGCGGCGGTGGCGCAACGTGAGAGGTTGAACTGGCAGAAGCTGCGGCGCTGGCCACCAGAGGCGTTTGCGAAGTGCTGGGGGCAACTGCGGCCGCCGGTTTGGGCTTGCTGACTGAAACCTGCGCCGCAGCCTTGGCAGCCGGCGCAGGTACAGGTGCAGCTGGAGCGGCTTTCGGGAAATCTTCTCCTGCCGGCGCGGAAACGTCAGCCACGAATTGGCCCATGACTGCGGCGGCAGGCGCGGGAGCAGGGGCTGATTCGACGCGCGCCGCGGCTGGCTTATGCCGAGGTGTGGCTGGTGCTGCCGAGGGCTTGGATCTGCCTCCGGTGAGGAAACTGTCGCCCAGCGAGGACTCGAGGTCGGAGACGAATTCGCTCAAGATGCCATGGGCCTGTTCAGGTTCGGCGGCGACCGGTTCTGGTTCGGCCTTGGCGGCAACCACAGGCGCTTGCGTTTCCGCGTGGACCACCGGCTCTTCGGCCGAAACCGCGGGCTCGGCGACAGCCGGCGTCTCTTCGACCTCCGGTTCGACCGCCTCTGCAGCAGGAATATCGTCGGCGGTGATCTCCTCAACGGCAATTTCTTCTGAAATTTCCGGAACCGGCTGGGCTGCCGCGCGTTGCGCCCGGGCTTTCTCCTGGTGAGCCGCTTCCACGGCGGCTTCGACTTCGGCACGAATCTCGTCCAGCTTGGCGTGATCGCCGGTCAGGGTCTGCAGCCGGGCCAGAGTGGCCATCGCCTGTTCCGGCATGCCATGCGCAATATAAAAGCGGATTTCCTCGATGGTTTCGCCGGTCTTGCCGTCTTCTTCAGGCTGACCGGCGGCCTCGACCTCGGCTTCAGAGACTTCCTCAGTTGCGGATGGAACAGTCTCGGCTTCTTCCGGGACCTCGACCGTGACCTCCTCATCCCACTCCGAGGAAAGATCAATTTCGCCCGCCGCGGCAGGCTCGGCCTGCGCCACGGATAATTCCGGCACTTCGGGCTGAGCGGGCGTGACCGCCATCTCCTCCGCCGATTGGATACTAGCCGCAGGCCATGCGGCTTCATCGGCGGCAGAAGAATGCGGAGCCGATTCAAGCGTCTCTTCGACTGGGGCCGCGGGCTCTTCGGCGGAGACCTCGTCAACCGAAAATTCCGCTTCGGAACTAGAAGCTTCCTGAGATTCCAGAGCGGGCGCGTCGAGGAAGATATGCGGTTCCTCCTCGGCGGTAGCGGAGGGCGTTGTCGAGCGCTCTTCGTAGCGCTCGGCCAACTCGCCATAGCGAGACGCTTCGTCGGGATATTCCGCCTCCGAGTAGAGGGTCTGCAGAGTCCGGCAGCAGACAGCAGCGTCGGCGAAGCGGCCGGCACGGGTATGCAGTGCTGCCAGGCGCTGGTTGATGCGTAGATCATTCGGAGCCAGCGGCAACGCGGCCAGCAAAGGCCCCAAAGCTTTGGCCGGCATGTTGTAGGAAATGAACAGCTCAGCGTCGGTCAAAGCGGAACGAACCGCCAGAGACACCTCGTCGGAATAATGCTGATGGATGGCCGGCGCCGTTGCTTCCAGATCATCGATGAGAACGACCGCTTCTTCCGGAGTAATCAGCTTGGTGCCGGATGTGCCGCCCAGACGGCTGACCACCTGCTGATAATTCTGCATGTGCAGCGGGTTCTGGGGCTCGATCTGCGCCAGCTTCTGATACAGATCGCGAGCGCGGGCCAAGTCGCCCGATTGCACGCTGGCATGCGCCAGTAACTCGAGCACTTCGCCGACGTGCGTCGTTTCCCCGGCTTTGTTGAAGAGATCGAGCAGCTTCTGCAGCGAATCCGGATTTTCGCGAACGTGCCCGATGATCGCGTGCAGATGATTCAGAACTTTTTCAGAATTTTCCGCCAGCAGGCGCTCGGCGTGCTGATCGTACACCTGCAGCGCATTCTCGTATTGCCCCGCCTGCATGAGGGCATCGGCAAAGGTGGAAATTGCCGCGAGATCGTTGTGAATAGTCAGCAGTTTGTTGGCAGCGGTTCCCCCTTCCGACAACTGCCCGGTCAGCAGGTAAGCTTTCAACAGGTCCCGGAGCGCATCGGGATTGGAGTCGATATCGGGGATCTTCTGCAAGGTTGAAACGGCTCCCGCCGCGTCCCCGGATTCCAAAAGATTCTTGCCTTGCATGAGCAGCGCGTAGTTGTTGCTCGGATCGAGCGTCAGCATCCGCTGCAGAATTTCTTCGGCGCCACTCAACGATCCCTTGGCGCGCATGCTTTCGGCGGCGGCGGTGAAGATCTGCCAGGCCTCGGCTTTTTTCCCGAGCCGAACGTAAACTTCCGCCAAACGAATGCGCATGGCGCTGTTTTCCGGGTCCATCTCCAGGATTTTCTGGAAGATGCGGACCGCGTTTTCCAGTTCGCCGGCTTTCAGAAACTCATCAGCCACTTGCAGGTATTGCGCGCGGGCGTCATTGAACAGGCCTTGCTGGGTGTAGAGTTCGGCAAGTTTCAGCAAGCTGTCGAGCGAGGGCTTGAGCTTGCTGATCTTCTTGTACATCGCGATCGCCTTGACCGTGAAGCCCTGCGTGGCATAGGCGTCGCCGACATTCTTGAAGCAGTCGGTGGCTTTATCGCTTTCCCCGATGCGCGAATAGAGGTCGCCGACCGTGTTGGTGACGGTCAGGTCCTTGGGATCATTCTTGAGAATTTTTTCGTACTCGGCGATGGCATTCTGCAGCTTGCCCTGCTGGACGTACTTCTCCGCATTGGCGAGGACTTTCTGTTTGTTGAAGCCAAACAACGCCATAAGAGTGCGAACTCCAGACCCTGGTCTAGATGCGAATTTTGCCGAACGCTGGAGGCGGCGCCCGAGTACAGGTTGCCGGGGTCACCTCTACTATCGGCAGAGGACGCCCTCGACAAGGCCATTGTACGTCCGGACATCGCGGATGGCATGGTTACCGAGGGTTACCAAAAGGGAGTGTACTGAAGGTAACCAGTGTGGAAGCGGCCAAGTCACGCTGTCGCATCGCTGGACTTCAGAAATCGACGTCGAAGGGCGGCGGCGCAAAGTAGGGCGCAGAGCGCACCCACTGGAGCAGAAAAAAGCGCCTGCATGCCATTGATGTACGACTGACTCACCAGGTGATCGAAGAACGGGAACAGGAAGCCAAACAGGAGGCCAATAATCCCAGCCTCAATCAGCAGTCTTCGTGTCGAGCGGATTCGGCGCCTGCGCAGGCCGAGCAACGAGCTTCCAGCCAGTCCCGCAACCAAGCCATAGAACCCGCAGGAAACCACCGTGATAGGAATCAGCAAGAGGGCATTACTCGCAACCTCCAGAACCGTGGGAGAGGCCGTGCCCCTCGGAAAGGAGCTCGCCGCGCTCAGAACCGCGATCAACAAAGCCGAGACCACCGTTGCAAGGACCGCGGCTAGCAAGCTCGCCTTGAAGATGAACTTTGCGGCCCGGTCGCTATTTGCGTGCGGCCGTGGCTCCGGCGTACTCATATTCATTGATTCTACGGCGGGTAATGCAGCGCGCAACTAACCGTCCGACCGTAGAGGTAATCCTCAGTAACTTCCGAACCCCGGCTGCCAGGGTACATCATGGAGCGAGGTTGCTAACGACGGTGTCTATCTCTATTTGAGGTGTGCCATGCGGATATGGCAAACGATTCTGACGGTCCCGCTTTTGTTCGTATCCGTGCCTGTGGCTCACGCTTGTAGCTGCTACAACGGAGTGCCTATCCAACAATCGTCCGAGAAATACCGCGACCGCGCGGTGTTCACTGCCCACATTGTTGGCTTGATGGGCAGAATCTATAACTGGGACGGCAAACGTCAGTCCAGCCAGGTGCTCGCGGTGGTGAAGGATCGCTATTGGGGCCTGCCGTGGTACTGGCCGAAGGTTGTGGTCCTCGACGGGTCATATCCTTGTGACATCGCGATGGAAGCGGGACAAGATTATCTCGTCTCTGGACGACGAGAGCGGTACGGAGTCCTCGACGTCGCAGGCTGCAGCCGTACCCAGCCGCTCCGAACCGCGCAAATCGACCTGCGAACACTCGACGGCTCACGCTGCGCCGGTCCAGGAGGTACGATCATTGGCCGCGTGTATAGAGGGCAGGATGAATTTCACGAAAACCCGACAGCCCCGGGTGTTACCCTCACCTTCCGTGACCAAGATGGCAAGATATACTCGGCGCAGAGCGACCGAGCGGGAGTTTACGAACTACAACATCTCGCGGCCGGCATTTACACCGTCGATTCGCGCTTCTCGGACGATCAGTACGTTTCGGGTGGCTACATCACAGTGACGGACGGTGTCTGCCTCGAAGACTCCGTTCTCATCCGCGGCTATGAGATCTCGGGTCGGCTGTTGCCCGGGCTCGACGCGACTGTGAAACTTGTCGGCGTTAAATCAGCCGACGCCGGGCTTCACGCATATTTCCAGGCCGATGGCAGGTTCTACTTTAAAAACATTCCCGACGGGGAGTATCTACTTGCTGTGGAGAGCGGGCTACAAGGCCAAGGCAACGACTTCTACTATCCCGGGACATTCGATCGTCGCCAGGCAACCCGCATCACGATTACCAATAACAAGGTCCAGGGCTCGAACGAGTTTGACTTCAAACCCGAACTCTTACCTTTTGTTTCCATTCGGGCGGCCATCGATCCACCGAACGATTCCGGCAAATTCTACTGGCGGATCCTCCTGACGACTCCGGATAACATTCTCGAAGAGCAGCGTTGGACGCCGGGGATCAAATTTGTCGTCTTGTACGGCTTGCGCGGTCGCTCGTATGGCGTCAGGCTCTGGGGCGACGCAAACTACAAGAAGACGACTCAGAGCTTGTGCCAGTCGAAAGATTTCCCTATCACAGCAAACCCCGGAATGTCTCTGATTCGCGTCGCTCTCCCGGCCGCTTGTCGATGATGAACCCGTGTACTCCACACTCCGATTCACGCAGAATAACGTAACCAAAAGGAAGTGTATTGAAGATAAACCGGGAAGAATTGCCGGGCGTAAGATTGCTGCCGATGCCCCCGCAGCCGGACGAAACCGCGCCTGATTTCGAGCTTGAAGATTCCGCCGGAGTTCCGCGGCGCCTCTCCCGGCTCGCGGCTTCTGGACCTCTTGTGCTTCTCTTCTATCGCGGGCACTGGTGACCCTTCTGTCTCCGCCAGTTGGTGGAATATCGCAATCTCTATCCATCCTTCCGCGCCGCCGGCGCGAATGTGGTGGCCGTTTCTGTGGATGCGCCTGATAAGTCCGAGTCCGTGCGCCGCGACCTGAATCTTCCCTTTCCAATCTTGTCGGACTCCCAACGTCACGTGGTACGCGAGTGGGACATCTACAATCCCCGTGAAAAAGGAGGCATCGCCAAACCAGCTGTCTTCATCCTTGCGCCCGACCGAACCGTCCGCTTTGCTTCCGTCGACCAAGTGGCCTCCCGCGTTCCCGCCAGCGAGATCCTTCGCCAGATTTCGCAGCAGTTACCAAATTCCACTGCCGCTCGTAAGACTTTAATAGCTGGACCAGTAACATTTCTTCGGGCCATTCGCAACGCCCTTCGCATGGGTGTGACTCAAACAAAAGACTAGTTCGTGGGCAGACTGCTCTCGTTCCCTCATTCATGGAAAATCTTCCGCTCGTCTGGCTGCTTCAGTTTGGAAATGGTGACAGGAGTTCTAGTATGAATTCGCTATTTTGGATGAATCCCGTAACCGTGTATTGTGGGCGACACCTTCGCGGTCCAGTTGGGGAGACATAACTATGACCTGGATCAAAACCGTTCCACTCGCCGAGGCCGACGAAAAGCTGCGCAAGGCCATCGAAGGCGAAAAGCTCTTTTACCCGATCGAATACGCGACGCCGGTACATCCCGATGATTCCGGCGCATCGTCGATCGTGGGGTCGCATACGCTTATCCCAGAAGCGCTTTATCACGCCTTCGCGACGTTCGGCTCGCTGATGTCTCCCGATCTGCCGCTCGGCCGCCGCCAGCACGAGATGATCGCAACCATGGTCTCGGTCACCAACCGGTGCGTGTATTGAATCGAGTCGCACGCAGAGTTTCTGCGTAGGGTGACGTTGGATAAGGCATTCGTCGAGGCGCTGGAGAAAGACTACACGACGGCTCCGATCACGGCTCAAGAGCGCGTCATGCTCGATTATGTCGTGAAGCTGACAAAAGACGCGACCAAGGTCTGGAAGGACGACATCGACGGCTTGCGCAAGGCCGGATTCGATGATTGCGGCATCTTGCAGATCACGCTGATCGCGTCATGGTTTAACTACATCAACCGCGTTGCCGACGCGCTGGGCGTGGGGCGGGAATGAATCAGCCGCGAAGCGGCGGAATGTGGGAGCCCGGCACGGCAGTGCCGGGATATAGAAAGTCAGAGTAAACCGAGTCCGCGTCCAGCGGACGACACAGGCCACAGCCAGCAGGCAGGTGGCTCCCCCGGCCCCTTGCGAATTGCGTCCCAACGTTCGACTAAACTGAGGGTGAAGGATGACTCGATCCTTCAGCCATGGCCGAATCCCTCGCCCAATTCTTCCTCGAAAACTTTCAGGTGCATCGCCATGAGTGCGCCTATCGCCAGCACCGCGGATATCGGACCGAATCGTTCACCTACGGCCAGGTTCTGGCAATGGCACGCAGCTTCGCAGCCGGCTTGAATCAGCGCGGCATCGTCAAAGGGGACCGCGTCATGCTGTGGGGCGAGAACTCAGCCGAATGGGTGGCTGTGTTCTTTGGCTCGGCGCTGTGCGGAGTGATCCTTGTTCCCATGGACGACGGGGCTTCCGCCGATTTCGCAGTACGAGTATTTCAGCAGGTTCAGGCCAAGCTGCTGGTGGGGTCAGGGAAGCACGTTCAGGAATTTGGTGCTCTCGGAATTTCGGTACCTTCTCAAAACGTCGAAGATCTTGGGGAGAAAAAGCCATCCGTTATCGAGAATCCAAAGACCGCGTTGAGTCGCGACGACATCCTGCAGATTGTTTTCACTTCGGGTACGACCGCGGATCCTAAAGGCGTAGTCATCACGCACGGAAATGTGCTGGCGAACATCGCTCCGCTTGAACGCGAGATGCTTCCTTACTTGAAATACGCCCGGCTCGTGCATCCCCTGCGATTTCTGAATCTGCTGCCGCTCAGCCACGTTTTCGGACAATTCCTTGGAATGTTCTTGGCCCCGCTGCTGGGCGGGACGGTGGTCTTTCTTGACGAATTGAAGCCCTCCGAAATCATTCGCGCTATCCGGCGCGAGCGCGTTTCCGTCGTGGTCAGCGTTCCGCGCGTACTGCAGTCGTTGAAACAGAAGATCGAGCGGGACATCGAAGACCGCGGTGAGAACGAATGGTTCCGAAAAAAGTTCCTGTCTTCGAAGGAAAAGCATTTCCTGCGCCGCTGGTGGATTTTTCGCCGCATTCGCCGCCAGTTCGGATGGAAATTCTGGGCGTTTATCTCCGGCGGGGCGGCGCTCGATTCGGCAACTGAACAATTCTGGGACCGTCTCGGTTACGCCGTCATTCAAGGCTACGGGCTCACTGAGACGACTTCGCTGATCAGCGTGAATCATCCCTTCAAGCTGGGCAAGGGATCGATCGGGAAAGTGCTGCCCGGACGCGAGGTCAAGCTCGCGGAAGACGGAGAGATCCTTGTGCGCGGCGGCGGCGTGGCCTCCGGCTATTGGGATGGGCAAGGCCAGCATGGCGTGGCCGACAGCGAAGGCTGGTATCGCACGGGTGATGTGGGCGCGCTCGATGGGGCGGGAAATCTCTATTTCAAAGGGCGGAAGAAAGAAGTCATCGTTACGCCGGGAGGAACGAACGTTTATCCCGAGGATCTGGAAGCAGCTCTGCGCCAGCAGTCAGAGGTGAAAGATTGTTTAGTGGTTGGAATCGAGCGGGGCGGAAATGCGGAGCCCTGTGCGGTGGTGATCTTGCGAAATCACGCGACGGTAGAGGACATCGTTGAGGGCGCCAATCAGTCTCTGGCCGAATATCAGCGCATGCGGATGTGGTTTGAGTGGCCGCAGGAAGACTTCCCGCGCACCAGCACGCAGAAGCCACGGCGAAATGTGGTCGCCGAAGTCATCAGGGAGCACCTCAATGAAAAATCCCCACCCAACGAAAACCGCGTTGGGCGGGCCACCCAAAGCGGTCCTTTAGGCGAACTGGTTGCTCGCGTTTCTGGCCGGGCTGTCAGCGCGCTCAACGAAAATGCCAGCCTCGATTCCGATCTCGGCCTGAGTTCGCTCGATCGCGTGGAATTGCTCAGCGCGGTTGAAGATCGATACCAGATCGATCTGAGCGAGACGCGCTTCAACAACGTGCGGACCGTGGGAGATCTGGAGCGCATGCTGCGTGGAGAAGCCGCACCCGGCACGGGATATCACTATCCAAAATGGGTTCTAAGCTGGCCGGTGACATGGTTGCGACTGGCGGCGCATTATCTGCTGATGCGACCGGCCATCATTCTGCTCGGTTGGCCGCGAATCGAAGGGCGCGAGCATTTGCGTGGAATAAAGGGACCGTTGCTGGTCATCTCGAACCACATTGGCGACGTCGATCCGGGATTCATTTTGACTGCGCTGCCGGCGCGCTTTCGTCATCATCTCGCGATTGCGACCGGAGGAGAGGCGCTCGAGGCGTTGCGAACGCCAAAGCCGGACCGAAATGTTTTTCTTCGTGCCTACGGCCGCGTGCAATGGGTCTTGGGCGTTTCGCTGCTGAATCTTTTCCCTTTGCCACGTGAGGCGGGCTTCCGCCGCAGTTTTGCTTATGCTGGAGAAGCTGTCGATCGTGGCTACAGCGTGCTGATTTTTCCCGAGGGCCGGCACACGACCGACGGAAAAATGAATCCATTTCGCTCGGGCATCGGATTGCTTGCGGGGAATCTCGGTATCCCGGTGCTACCCACGCGGATCGACGGGCTGTTCGAATTGCAGCAGGCAGGAAAAAAGTTTGCTCCGCCGTGGAAGATTCGGGTGAAGATCGGATCGCCGCGCACTTTCGAGCCGGAGACGGATCCCGAGAAGATTACGGCAGAATTGCAAAAAGCAGTGGACGACCTTTGATTGTCATCCGGAGCGTTTGTCGCGAAGGACCTATGCAATCCGTCCGGAACTGCATGGGTCCTTCGGCCCGCAAACGGCGCGGGCCTCAGGATGACAGTTGCGATATAGAGCAAGGAATCAGACTCTCCCGACGGCAAGTTCCGTGACTACTCCTCATCTACTTGTGATTCTTCCTGCGTTGAGTCCACTTTGGGATGAATCTCTGGGGCGTTCGATTCGCGCAGTTGACGATTGAGCGCGGCCAGATCCGTCGCCTTGAATTCTTTCCAGCGCTTCAGTACATCGGTAGCTTCGTTCTGAACTTGGTCCAGAGCCTCAGCTTGCGGAACCGTGGGCTGCACGTCGGCGCCGCAGATCTGCTGATAAAGAGTGCTGGCCTCTCCGTTCACGCGGCTCATAGTAACTTCCGGCGATGGTGGCGCAAAGAATCCGCCGGCGGCGCCGAGCAAGGCCGAAAGCTTTTTCTGGAAGGCTTCAATCGCATCCTTGGAGTTTACCTGCGATTGAGTTTTCTCTAACTGCTCGCGGATCGAATTGCCCTCCAGCACCGCGCGCGAAGAGTCCGTGACCAGCGCAGCCAGACGAGTTTCGGCCTCAAATTTTTTCTGCAATCCGGTCGGAGACGTCTTTACTCGCGGGTCCATCTTGATCGCCAGCGCCGCGGTCAGAGTTTTTCCATCGACGGCAAGACGAACCGTGTAACTCCCCGGCAGAACGGTCGGCCCCAGCGGATAGCGCGGCGTATCGTGCGGAACGGCGGAAATCGGGTAGTCGTGGCGCGTCGCGAGCGGAGCGGGATAGTGCAGATCCCAGATCCAGCGGTGCATTCCTGCCTCCGTCGAGAGTGCACTCCACGGCTCGACCCAATAGAGCGGGATCAATTGCTTCCGTAATTCTTCTTGCGTCACGTCAGGCTTGTCATTGCTCGAATAACGACGGATGACCTTCGGACCGTCCAGGATTTCCAGTGTGACTTCGTTAGCGTTCGCGGGCAGGAAATAATCGAGGATCGCGCCATCGGGAGGGTTCGCCGCTACTGGCTCATCCGGAGGAAGCGGGGTGTCGGTGTAGGTGTCGCGCTCGATACGATAGGCGGGTCCTGGCTTGTAGAGATGAACGGAGTTCGCGATGGCCGACGATGCCTGACGCAGCGGCGTGATGTCGTCCAGAACCCAGAAGGAGCGGCCGTGAGTGCCGACAATCAGATCGTCATCGTGAATCCAAAGATCGCGCATGGAAGTATGCGGCAGATTCAACTGTAGCGATTGCCAATGATCGCCGTCGTCGAACGAAACCCAAACGGCATTCTCGGTTCCAGCGAAAAGCAATCCTTTGCGAACCGGATCTTCGCGCACCGTATCGACCGGTCCGAAATCAGGCAGGCCAGAGGTGATCATCTGCCACGATTTCCCCCCGTCGTGCGTGCAGTAGATGTAAGGATGCGTGTCATTGACGCGGAACCGGCTCACCGAGGCATATGCGGTCTGCTCATCGAAGTGCGACGCGGAAATCTGCGTGACCTTACTCCAGGCGGTGAGTTCTTTGGGCGTGATGTTCGTCCAGTTTTTGCCGCCGTCGCGCGTGATCCAGATCTGCCCGTCATCCGTGCC
>JASHQK010000495.1 GCA_030039195.1 Candidatus Sulfotelmatobacter sp. | reverse complement strand
TTCCCAAGACCTCATGGATTTCGATTTTCAGGTTGGGATCAAGCTCTTTCAAAATGACAGCGAGTGTGGCGCTCATGATGCCTGCGCCGACCAGAACGACATCGGGGTGGTTTGAGGTTGCCATATTGTCTTCTCCTTTTGTCTTTCGCAACCAACGAAAATAACGTTGAAAAAAACCGTTTACACGGGCCAATGATGCGTAAGCCACAGGATGATTGGGACCGTAACTGCTAACGAAAGCGTCGAAAGCAAAAGCATGGATGCCGTTTCCGATTCAGAGGACCTATATCGCGCTGCGAAAAGCACGACAACGGTGGCGAGGGGAAAGCTACAGCATATTAACGCTTCACGTGCGAATGGACTGTTGACGTGAAGCAAGCGCAGCAGAGCGAGTAGCACCACATTCTGCACGACGAGACGGCCGAGCGTACCGAGAAATACCACGCGGGAAAACTGAAATGCGTGAGCGGCCAACACCAGACCCACGGCAAAGACAGCAACACCGGAAGTCGTCGAACCAATCAGCTCGAGGCATGCAGCGATCACTCGCGGAAGGGGTATCTTGGCAATGACGATCCCAATTCCAACAATTGGCGCCCACATTAGTGGTGACTTCAAACCTGAACTCAATCCAGTGAGGACAGGACTCGACGCCGAAGCGCCCTTGGCAGTGCTCCCATGCTTGGCTGCATCTACCTCCAATAGAACAACAGTAGCAGGCACCACGAGATTGATCGATAAGGCGACGAGCCCCACGGCCCCCGCGGCGGTAGGACCCAGGATAGGCTCTAGAACCGCTAAGCCAAAGACAGGCGTTGCGGACGTCGACAGCATAAGGGCGTAGAGGATCGCTGGTGTTCCACGAACACTTTGTATGAGTCCCAAAGCGAGCCAAGTCACGAAGAAAAGGCCAACGTGAGCCAGTATCAACGCCAAAACGAGACCGCCTTGTTCCAGAAGCAAATTCCGCGGTATGTCGGTCATGCCGACAAATAGAGAGGCGGGCAATGCAAATGAAACCGCAAGCTTGCTCAATCCAGCAGCCTGGTCGGGATCGAATGCATTGCGCTTGCCGGCAGCATAGCCGAGCGCAAGAACAAAAAATACCGGAAGCAGGGCGGCCACAAGTCCGCTGAGATTCATACGAGTACCCTTTACCGAACGTCTCTAAAAAGGTCCACCGTGGCGGATAAGTTGGCTGCCACGCGTTGATAAGAGCCGGCTCGAAAGTTTTTCAAGCCGGCTCATAGCTCGCCTACGCGACCGGCCGCGCCCTAGGCAGCAAGGGGCGACGCTACGTAGGGTCGGACCATTTTCTTCGGATCAACAACACGATCGAATTCAGCTTCGGTTACATACCCGAGCTCTAGGGCCGCGGCTTTGAGCGTGAGATCGTTGTCCATCGCGTAATGGGCAATCTTGGAAGCCTTGTCATAGCCGATCACCGGTGAAAGCGCCGTGACCAGCATGAGCGACTCTTCGACATATTGATTAATCTTCTTCAGATTGGGCTTGGTTCCTTCCACCAGGAATTTCCGGAAGTTCGTGCATGAATCGGTCATGATGGCGATGGAATGGGTTACATTGGAGATAATCAAAGGCTTGTAGACATTCATCTCCAAATAACCGCCGGCGCCGCCAAAACCAACTGCTGTGTCATTCGCCATCACCTGGACTGCGACCATCGCAAGGGCTTCGGCCTGAGTTGGATTCACCTTGCCGGGCATGATCGACGAGCCCGGTTCATTCTCCGGAATCTTCAGCTCCGCAAAACCTGCTCGTGGGCCGCAGGACATGAGGCGGATATCGTTGGCGATTTTGTAGAGTGAGACGGCTAGCGTACGCAGAGTGCCAGAAAGCTGCACCAGAGCGTCGTGGGCGCCCTGCACGGTGAATTTGTTTGGCGCAGTAACGAAGGGCAGGCTTGAGAGCTTGGCGATCTCTGCTGCAACGGCCTCCGCGAAGCCGGGCGCTGAATTAATTCCCGTGCCAACCGCCGTGCCGCCGAGCGCGAGGCGATAGACGCCCTTCAGCCCATCTTCGATGCGATCGAGATCATCCGCGAGCATGCCTTCGTAGCCCGACCACTCCTGCCCAAGTGTGAGTGGCGTGGCGTCTTGCATGTGTGTCCGGCCGATTTTGACGATGTCGTCCCACTCCTCCGCCTTCGCGGCAATCGCATCATGCAGCTGCTTCACCGCCGGAATCAGCCGCTGCTTTACATTGACGGCCGCTGCGATACTCATGGCCGACGGGAAAGAGTCGTTCGACGACTGCGACATATTGACGTGATCGTTCGGGTGGACCGGCGTTTTACTGCCGAGCGGCGTGCCAGCGATCTGGCTGCAGCGGTTGGCGATCACTTCGTTCACGTTCATGTTGAACTGCGTGCCGCTTCCCGTCATCCACACGTGCAAAGGGAACATATCGTGGTGCTGGCCGGCGAGGATTTCGTCGCACACTTGAATGATCAAATCGTGGCGCCTCTGATCCAGGCGCTTGCCAGCATAGTTTGCATTGGCAGCTCCTTTCTTGAGAATGGCGTAGGCCGTGATCATCTCGCGGGGAATCAAATCCTGCCCAATGCTGAAGTGTTCGAGCGAGCGCTGGGTTTGCGCACCCCAGAGCTTGTCGGCAGGAACATCTACCTCGCCGAGACTATCGGTTTCTTTGCGAATTTCTGGCATACATTTCTCCTTTTTGATTTCGGGTTAAGCCACTCTTTAATTTCTTTTCAAACCCATTGCGCCTGTCCCGGGTCAACCGATTTCACGCTCAAAAGTTGATTTTTGTGTGGAATCCACACACCAGAGCATTATTCGAACTTCCTCCCGTATTTATGTAGTACTGCACGACTGGCTCCAGGGTGATCGCATGGGGAAACTCCACAAGAATGTCCGCCTCGAAACCGTGCTCCGCATCGTGTGCTGAAACTACGGGAGGCAAGACAGGAAACGACCGGTTGATTCCGTTGCGCACGTAAGCCACGCCGATGAGGTTGTGAAGGCGAATTGGAAGTGGCTCGTTAAAACGAGTGCCTGCCGTGAAAACCTGGTTAACCCTGCTGCGGTCGCGTGGTGACCAGTCGGCGTTGAGGGTGGCGTCGATTCCTTTGCTTCCATCACGCGATGTGCGGTACACCGCCTGGTTCGCTTCCGCATACATCAGGTAGTTGCCGGAAACAAGTGTGGGACTCGATGTGGAGGTGAATTTGCCAGGGTTATAGACACCGCCGAACTGGTAGAGACCAGAGTAGCCCCTTCGGGCTTCGACGTTGTCTTGGGCGCGGACAGCGGAGGCGTCCTTCCCAGGGCTGTAGCCGATCTCTGAAGCGGAGGACGCATCTCCAGTAAATTGAGGCACCAATCCTGTTGGGTTAATCGAATACGGGTTCCGCACGGAAGTAAAAACCGTCGACTTCACGTAGAAATGAGGCAGCGGAATCACGCGCACCTCGGCGGCTGGCGTCGATGGCGGATCGAAGCTTTCATAAACCGTCGAGAATAGGTTGGGGAGGGCATATTGCAAGGGCTCGAAAACGAAGGATGGCCCGAATAATTGAGTCCCATAGAAGTCCTGTGCGGCGAATTGCCCGAAACGCACGACCAGACGGTCCTCGAATGATCGCTTCTCCAACCACCAGGAATCGAGACGAAATGTATTCGCACTCGCTAAACCGCTCGGTCCTGTAATCGTGCCCAGATACTCTCCGAGATTGCCCCCGCCTTGATACACGGCTGTCATATGAAGAAATAGACCATGAATCCCCGCGAGCCGGCCGAAGTCGAAATCAATCGTGCCCCGAACCCGCTCGAAGACCGCAAGGCGCTCCTTTTGGACGCTCTGCGCGTTCCAGAGTGAATCGCTCACATATTCCACGTTCAAGTTGAAACCTCTTTGCAATAGCTTTTCGCGTTCTCCGTTCCACTCACCGAAGAAGTGCGGCTGATCTTCTGGCGCGTGCTCGCCTTTGTCCGCTCCTGCCAGGGTGTCATTTATGCCCTCCGTCTGCGCGGTTGCGAGACCGGCGCACAGAAGAACCAGGCAGATATAGGCCGTCCGCATGATTTTGCAAGAATGCCGAGTCACGACACATTCCTACTCTGTACGGCTGATTTGCCTGTTCTATCAAAATGTCCGCGCGCTTACAAAATTGCATCTTCATGAACGTCTTCAAAAAGTTTGGTGTTATCCCGATAATCCACATGCACTCCGACAAGCACCGGCCCCGGTGTATCAAACGCCTTCTTCAGCGTGGGCGCGATGTCATCAGGCTCACGAATCTCCAGGCCTCTGGCACCGAACGCTTCCGCGTACTTCACGTAATCGACTGGACCGAAATCGACGGCGGAAGTGCGGCCGTACTTGATTTGCTCCTGCACTCCGACCATGTCATAGTGGCCGTCGATCCAGATCATATGGACAAGGTGGGAGTTCAAACGCACAGCGGTTTCTAACTCGTTTGCGGAAAAAAGAAACCCGCCGTCACCCGAAATTGAGAGCACCTTTTCCGCAGGCCGGACGATGGTCGCCGCGATCGCCCAGGGAAGCGCGACGCCGAGGGTCTGCTGACCGTTGGTGATGAGAAATTGGCGCGCACGAAAACTGAAAAGGTATCGACTAAGGTAAATGCTGAAGCTGCCCATATCCGAGCACACCGTTACATCCGGCGTCAGGATCTTCTGTAGTTCGCTAACCAGGCGCAATGGGTGAATCGGAACTCCGGCCTTCACCGCTGCCTCTGCCATGAGCCGTTTTCGGTCCTCGGCGATAAGCTGGAGCAATTCAACGGACACATCTGCGAGCTTGGAACGCTGGAGAAGAGGGACGAGAGTGCTGATTGTCTCGTCTATGTTGCCAATGAGTTCAACCGCAGGGGAGTAATCATTCTCGATGCTTGCTGGGGTCGCATCGATGTGGATGATCGGCCGTTTTTTTCCCTTATTCCAGAGAGAAGGCCAATACTCCACTGCGTCGTAGCCAATAGTTATGACGACATCAGCTGAGTCGAGCAGCGTATCCGCCGGCTGGTTCGCAATCTGCCCGACTCGTCCGCCGAAATAAGGAAACTCGTCACGACAGAGAGCGCCCGCTGCCTGGAAGGTTCCTACTACTGGCAGTAGCACCCTGCGAAGGAGACTGCGAATCGCATCGGCCGATTTTGGCTTGCTCGCCATCAATCCGACGAGGATAACGGGGGACTTCGCCGCGTTAATAAGTCGCGCCGCCTCAGACAGTGACCGCTTAGCAGCCGGACCTGAACCTACAAAAATTGAGGGACGTATTAATTTGCAGTGTGCCTGACCGGTTGCAATGTCCATTGGCAGGCTCACGAAAGCCGCGCCGGGACGATCCGCCTCGGCCGCACGAAAAGCCGCAGACAAAACCTCCGCAGTCGCCACAGGAGAATCGACTTCCGCAGCATATTTCGTGAGTGGCCGGCAAGCTCCCACCGAATCCAACGTCTGGTGTAGAGACTTGAGGCGATCGGCAACGGCGACGGCACCTGCCAGTGCAACGACCGGGTCGCCTTCTGAGGTCGCGGTAACGAGACCTGTGGCGAGGTTAGAGACCCCTGGACCCGAGGTGACCATTGCGACCCCAGCTTTTCCGGTCATGCGCCCGATGCCGCCAGCGATGAAGGCAGCGTTCTGTTCGTGGCGACATACGACGGTCTTTATTTTGGAGTCGCGAAGCCGGTCAAAAACCTTGTCGATCTTTGCCCCGGGGACGCCAAACACGTGTGTCACTCCCTGGGCTTCAAGAGTTTCCACGATCACGTCGGCCCCGGTTTGCGTACTCTTCATCACCTCTGCATTTGCGCTTACGAGCTCAACGGTGCTCATTGGTCTAACTCCTTTTGAAATGGTCTACTCCGCCTTCGCGAGAACAGAAGCTGGATCTTTGCTGAAATCAGCCTTGAGGAAGGTCCCCTTTTTCGGCAGTTGAACGTCGTACTCAGAAATGGTCTGAACACCCACCCTGAGTTGGCCCGCCGTGCAGTTCAGGACGTGGCCGCCTTTCGTGCGGTCCTTTGAAAGAAAGTGAAAGTGATACCCAGGGATGCTGAAGGAACTTGAATATCTCGGAGACCAAAGGCACACGAGCGTGCCCTCGACATTGTGATAATGAAACTCCAGTTGTGATTGGGCTGCGTCGAGGAGCTTTGCACCTCCCTGGGCAGGGTGCACGGCGCGAGCATGAATGTTGCCGAAGACTCCGTCTAAACGCAGGGCGTAGAAGAGATTGTCGGACGGGCGATACCGATCACAAGCCACTTCGACATCGGCCAGACTCGTGATCTGATTGATTTGAAAGACTGCCTCCTCGCAATATTGCGTCACGGAGGCGAATGGCACAGGAAAATCATCCGAACGGCGCCTGGCGCTCCCCGAAGCCTGGTAAATCTCACCGTCGAGGATGACCATTTCGCCGTCGAGTCCGTCAAAAGTGCCAAGGCCGAAGTCACCATGCTCTAAGAGGGTGGAAGATGAAATAGAGCCGGAATTTATCCCCTCAACCAGTGCTACTGAAGTCGAGATCTGGTAGATCCGACTCGGCGAAAAGTGAAGGTACTCGTGGAGCGCCGAGGCCACAAGGTCGTCGATCAGCACTCCGCGTTTTGACGCAAGGTCCCGCGCGGCGGCTTCGAGGGTGGACGGTATCGTTATTCCGAGGGTTGCCTCATCTGCATTCATTGATAGCCTCCTGTCCCTCGCAGAACGCGTAACCTGGTGCACGTTTCCGTCAGACCGCCTGGATCTTCACTCCCACAGAGTTTGTGATCCTGAGATTCAGTTGCCGACTGCTGCCTTGCAGGCTGGATTCCAATCTCCCAGGATCGTTCACAATTGGCGACTTTCCTGCTGAAGCTGCATTCACGCGCGTTTGCCTCTGCTGGATTTCAAATCGATCGTGAGTTATCCGACAGGGCGTCAGGATGTTGAGCGACAGCTGTCAGCCTATAGACACGGTGGCCAATCGAGGGGCAGTCGCAACGGGCGATATGGATTCCGTCAATTGTCGTTCGCGAGGCCTGACTGATTTTCTGCAGTCGACCAGGACACCGTCTTCCTGTTCCTGAACGGAAGCCATAAAAGAGTACGCGGAATGTAATTGCCCCAGTCTCATCTCGTGTGAGAGTCCGGCACAGAAAACTTGAGGGGCCCGTCAAAGGCCCCTCCTTCCTTTTCAGACACCAGTCGCCGAGACTCCCGTTCCATCCGCGTTATGCACTAATCAAGGCTGCAATGCGCCGCGAATCGCCTCGCTGACCTGCTGAAGAGCGCTCTGGACTCCTGGCACGTCATGAATGCCGTTAAGGAGCACGAAGTCGTGAATCATTCCGTTATAGCGAACTGCTGTCACGGCAACGCCCGACTCTTTGAGTTTGCGTGCGTAGGCTTCGCCTTCATCGCGCAGAGGATCGTTCTCGGCGGTGATGACTAACGCGGGCGCGACTCCGTTAAGTTCCTCGGCGTTTGCACGAAGAGGTGAGACGTATGGGTTGTTGCGCGTCTGCTCGTCTGGCGCGTAACGATCCCAACCGTACTTCATGAAAGCTCGTGGCAGGAATCGTCCGGTCGCGAACTCGTGGTAGGAATTGGTGTCGACGCTGGCGTCGGTGGCTGGAATCAGCAGCACCTGTAACGAGATCTTCGGGCCATTGCGATCTTTGGTCATGAGCGACAGCGCCGCGCTCATGTTTCCGCCGACGGAATTTCCGGCAACCGCGATGCGGGTGCCATCGGCGCCCAACTCACTGGCATGAGCGGCAATCCACTTCAGGGCTGCATAGGACTCCTCCAATGGCACGGGAAATTTTCCTTCGGGCAAGTTCGTGATCTCAGGGAAGACGCCGATTTGCCCCGAGCCCACCACCAGGTCGCGCAGCAGCCGTTGATGGTTTTGGAAATTGCCGGCGATCCAGACTGCGCCGTGGATAAACAACAACACTCCCGGTGTGCCTTTCACTTCCTGCGGTTTCATGATGTACAGCTTTACCGCACGACCATCTTGCGTGATGGTTTTTTCGACCGTGGTTACTCCCGACATATCCACGGGATATTTGTTTTGTAGATCGGTCAAAACTTCTTGCGGTTTTGGCTGCGGCAGCTCCCAAAACGGGCTGCTGTCCTTGTTCAGTTCAGCAAGGAAAGCTCGAATCTGCGGGTCGATTCGAGGATCGGTTGCGGCATCAGGAATCTGAGCGGGGATGTCTTGAGTTTGAGCGGTCGCAAGCTGAGCAATAACCATTGCCGCCCCTAGGGCGAATGTGGTTAACGAACGAAGACTTTTCATTTTTTCTCCTCATGGTTTTTCTCTTGAAGTCTCTGGCGCCACGCACCCAGATGATTGCGTGCGATGTGTCACATTCGCTTAGGCAACCTGAATGCCAATTGAATCGTGAGTTGGATTCCACGCGAGATAGCGAGAGTAAAGCCTGCGGCTACACGCCTTGCGGGCATTCTGGATAGGAAGCATCGCTGCCGTTCGGTCAGGAGAAGCGTTTGGATTGTCAACATGTTGAACGGTCTGTCTTGCGAGTGACATACTGCCCGTTCTTGACCGTGCCACATTACAATTCTGGACCAAGTCAGTAAAATACTTGCCACACACCGTCCGACGATTCTGGGGAAAATATGCGGCCGATCAAGAGTCGTTATTGCAGGTGTTCTACGTGCGTTAGAGCGCCAGTCGTCTTTGGTCATCGGATGTCGAGAATTGGCGTCTGCCTCGCGGTCTTCATGGCTGTTTTCGGGATTCTCATTCCGGGGTTTTCCCAGACGACAATTTCGACGGGTGGTATCCAGGGAACTGTTACTGACCCAAGCGGAGCTCTTGTGAGCGGAGCCGTCGTATCCATTAGCAGGGTGGCGACAGGACAGACTGCTTCCGTCAGAACGAGTTTGGTTGGGGCGTACACGTTTGCTTTTCTGAAACCGGGAGACTTCGTCGTAAGAATCGAGGCTAAGGGTTTCAAGACGGCCCGGCTGCCGATTACTGTGAAGGTAGACCAAACGGCGAATGGGAACGTGAAGCTGGTAGTAGGAGATTCGTCAGAGTCGGTCGACGTTCTGGCTTCCGATCTCCAGGTCAACACTGTCCAGGCAACCGTGCAGGGAGTCCTGACCACCGCTCAGATCGAGAATCTACCCATAAACGGTCGCAACTTTCTTGATCTTGCCCAACTTGAGCCCGGCGTGCAGATTCAGGACGGTGAAAATTTTGACCCTACTAAAGGGGGCTATTCTTCAATCTCACTTGATAGCCGCTTCGGGCGGACTGCACGTATCGAAGTGGATGGCGCAGATGTCTCTGACGAAACCGTAGGTACCACGACTCTCGATATTCCCTATAGTGCCATACAAGAATTTCAAATCAGTCAATCGAGCCTCGATATGTCCACGGAGTTGACCTCCTCGGGTTCAGTCAACGTAACCACGAAATCGGGGACCAACAAATACCATGGCGAGGCTTTCGGACAACTTCGCGACAGCGCACTGGGCGCCCCGCTGCCGACACCTCCGGGAATTAGCGCGTCTTATCAGCGCAGCCAGTACGGCGGCAACTGGGGTGGGCCGATCGTAAAAGACAAATTGTTTTTCTTCATGGATGGGGAGCGGACCATTCAACACACGAACGCACCGGTGCCCGTTTCTGCTCCGTTCTCCCAGTATTCGGGCGCCTTTTCTGATCCATTCCACGAAGGCAACTTGTTGGGGAGAGTGGACTATCAGTGGGGTCGGGGTGTTCACTTCTTCTATCGTTTTTCCTACTTCGGCAATTCGCTGGACGCGACCAGTGGCGGTGGCTATTCGGTATATGACACAAAGAACATCACGCGTGATCACGTAGTCGGAGTCGATTTCAAGACTGGCAGTTTCATACACAGTATGCGTTTCTCGTTCCTGAAATTTCAGAACCAGATCGTGGACGCCACTGCGAGAAACAGTGCGCTCCCGTTCAACAACCTGGGGGCAGAAATCGTTTTGGGCAGCACGGGTTTGGCGGCCGGGCCGAATTTCCTGGCTCCGCAGACCACTGCACAGAGTGATCACGAACTTAAATACGATGGCACCAAGATCGTTGCCACTTCCCATCTGATCCGTTATGGGCTCGCCTTCAACCACATTCAAGGCGCTGCGTATGCTTCGTTCCTGAAGTATGGACCGCAGATCGTGTCGACGGTCTCCACCTCCGAAGTGGCGGCTGCAGCAAACGGTCCCTTCCCGGGTGGAGCATCGAATCCGGTGAATTACCCTGCGGACTCGATCACCATTGCAAACGGTCTGGGCTATTTCACGAACGAGCCTGCTTTGGGATTGCCCGCCAGCGGCACGGGCCCCGACAACCGCATACTGCTCTACCTGGGCGACAGCTGGAAGATCAAATCAAACCTCAATCTCACCTACGGGTTGCGCTGGGATCGGGACACTGGCCGCACGGACAGTCAATACGCCGGCATTCTTGAGCTGAATGCACTACTGCCCGGTCAAGGCCTCGGAAATCGGGTTGCCCAGCCGAATCTAAATTTCGCGCCTCAATTAGGATTTGCGTGGGACCCGTGGAAAGATGGAAAGACCGCTATCCGGGGCGGGATTGGGGTGTTCTATGAAAATGCGATCTGGAACAACGTGCTGTACGATGCTCCGAACCGTGAGCCCGTGGGAGCGTTTTTGCAATTCCCGAACGCGTGTTCTGCTCCGGGCACGCCGGCGAAGATACCAATTCCCGGAGGTTTTCTCACACCGAGCTCTGGCACGCCTTCTTCGGTTTGTGGGATGTCCACCGGTGCTTCCTTGATTGGCAATGCTCTGCCCGCGATCATCGCATTGCAGCAGACTTATCAGGCAGACTCGCCACCGAATCTGCAAGCGCCAAACCCGTCCTATGCTGGGCAATACCTCAACGGTTGCAGCACCGGTGGAACGAATTGCTTCTTTGCCCCTGGCGACTCGATGTTTAATCCTAACTACAAGTCTCCTCGTTCAGTCCAGATAAACATAGGTGTCCAGAGACAACTGAAGCCTGGTGTAGTGTTGAGCGCCGACTACGTCCGCAACGTCGAGACGCACTATCTTTTAGGCACCGATGAAAATCATGCTGGCGACATTCGCTTCTTCAATCAGACTGGCGCTTTAGATGCCATTGCCGC
>JASHQK010000494.1 GCA_030039195.1 Candidatus Sulfotelmatobacter sp. | reverse complement strand
AGCACTGATCCGCAATTATCACTCGCCAAGTACATTCCGGGCGGTTTTGTTCTCCAATTCATCGCTTGTCTCGTCAATTGTGATCTCAAACACAATTGTCGACCAAAGTGCGCCCGCTCTGCGCAACCCATTTGCGAATAGCAAAAACCGACGAGCGCTTCACGCTGCAACTCGAACGTGTCAAGGAATCAGCGGTACTTCCGAAGCGATCTGAATGTTGATCATTTCCGTAATACGGTTGTCCACTTGGTAGAACTTGGCCGCTCGTTTTGCACCTAATGCTCTCTCGAAACGAGGGAAATAGTCTTTTCGAAGTGCCAGCGTTTCGTCCTCGACGGCAAACATACGTTCAGTCAGGCTGCGGGCGGTAGTGTCATCCATCTTATCGAGGCTCTTGGCGTAGTCGGTGATCACGATCAGCCGCTTATCGGCAATGGTATATTGTGCTGCGGCATACTCCTTGTAGACCGGCCAGAAAGCGGCTGCTTCTTTCTCGCTAAAGTTCATTGTATCGGTGATGACCTGGTTCTTTATCGACTGGACGTCTTGGCGCATTAACGTGATATCTGAGTCGGTGATTGGCTTTGCATGGACGTCCACGGTCTGCGAAAGAACCTGGGGCAACAGCGACACCACCACAATCGTCAAAACACAGCTTTGTTTGAGGGCAACAACAAGGGGTTTCATTGATGTCTTCTCCCAGCGGTCATTGCTTATTGAACTCGGTCTAACAGCTCTCAATAACAAATCTGACCTGCTCTGAGTTTCACGAGGCTCGAGATGCAATGCCACTGTTAGTACTGTCAGGTCGCGCGCACCACTGCGCTGGACTAAACCGCTTGCGACTTTGACCTTCGAAAGGCAGCGGAAGGCGGATATGGCGATGCAAGAGCGACGGTAATCGTGCCGGATCCGTCTCCTCTTTCGGGTCCGACTTCCGCATGGGAATGCACTTTAGTAGAAACGCGCCGTACGGCGCTGACTCCTAAACCAACTCGCAAAACTAAGTCAAGCCATAGCGCACTGAGTGTTTTTCCAGTGTTCGTGTAGCACCGTTCGTGCGCCAATCACTTATCGATCAGGTGTGGAAGATGAGGAAACAACTCGTACCGACGATTCTGCTCGTCGTTTTTCTGAGCACTCCTGGATGGGTGCGAAGAGTGGAGTTCTGGCCAAGGCCTGCCTTCTTCCATTTCTCGACTCTGCAGGAGACTATTAAATGTGAGTTCGCATTGCCTGAACACCGCGGTCCAACCTTTCCGCGCCGCCTCGAACCCCGGCGGGAGGAAGAACCAGTGGAAGGGTACACGAGTGCGAGATTGATCGTGTTGGACTTGCTGGCCTTGAGTAAAGAGGGTCAGCCGTTCCAAGACAACCCAGTGTGGCGAATGGCAGATGGCCAGGCTTTCTTATTCGTTTCGGGAATGACCATAGATGCCGACGGTGCGCCCAACGCTTACCATCCCAACGACTCTGGGCTCGATGATTTGGCGAACGCTGGTGGGCCGGGCAATTGGAACGGAATCGTTACAGGGGAAGACGACATTCCATTGCTTCAGCAAGACACCGACCCTTTCACCGGTTACTACATCTCATGTACGTCTCTTTCAGACCTAACGAAGGACTTCAGTGATCCTAGAAGATACGTGGACGCATCGAAAATTCCGTACATAGCCTTGCCACAAGAGCTGGCCGATCGCGAAGGATTACGATTGGGGGATTTGGGCTTGATCGTGAACCTTCGGAATGGCGACTCGTCCTATGCCATTTACGCGGATATTGGGACCTTCGGCGAAGGATCAATTGCGCTGGCGGATGCTCTGGGAATCTCGTCCGACGCCCGGGATGGAGGTCAGTCTGACGGAATTTTGTATCTGTTATTTCCGGGATCCGGCAATCAGCAGCCACGAACCATGGGTGAGATCGAAGCGGAGGGAGAAAAGCTGATCTCCCCCTGGTGGCGACGTCAAGAATGTTCCTATACCGAAAAAGGCTGCTTTGCTCCTGATTTTGCGCACGCCGCCAAGACCCGATCGCACCAAAGCGGCCTTCTGAATGCAGTTGCACCCTGAGTCAAACCAGTTCGCCCACTCTCACCGCTTAAGCGGTTTTTGTCGACGACTGGAGAGCGTGCCCCAGATCTTTGATCGGATAAAAAACGTCCCAGGCTCGAAAGAGTCCTGGGACGGTAAGTCTGAGCTCCCCCCGAGGCTCAGGCAAACAGTTAGCTTACTTTCTTCAAGAAAACTGTGATCTGTCAGTTGTGACAGGTCACAGTGGGTCATGCATCCCCTGTGGAATTTCGCTGAGGCTGCTGAAAAGAATGGCGATGCAGCCTGGCTGCCTTTCTTTCGTGAGGCGCTCAAGAGCGGAGATGCACTTTTGAATTGCCTTCAGTTCAGCCGGTGTCCCAGGATCGTTTGCCCATTGAGAATACCGTCTTTCAATGGCGCTAATGGCATAACTAATACGCCCGGTCAACCTGCCGGGATCCGACTCTCGCAACGCCGACACATAGGCTTCGTGCCAGGAATGATATACACGGGAACGATTATCCGGGGTCCTAGGTTTCTCAAATCTCATCGACATTGCGCTCGGGCAGCATTCGCGTGATCTGGCTAACGAGGCGTTGCGAGAGCCTAATTGCCGAAGGGCTGAATCGAGAACTGTCATAAATGTCAGGTTTAGCGTTAAGAAGATGTAGGTTGTGAACCTAATACCAAGCTTTTAATACTTAATTTGGGCAAGAATATACTTGCCTCGCCCATATTCAGCGAGTAGCATCCTTCTCGGAGGATGGCGCCTTATGCCGATTAAAGAAGCTACTTTCTGGTGGGGTACTATCGTCGGCGGTACTGGGATTTATTTTTGGGTTCAAGGCGGCGACCGAATGACCGCCGGAATCATCCTCACCTTCTTTGGTGTGCTAATGTCCGCTTACGCAGTATTCGCGCATCACTATCCAGCGACATTACCAAGATTAAAAATGTGGGTGTTTGCTTTGGTGTTGACGTGGGCCGCACTCGGCTATGACATTTACGATCGTCACCATCCTTTCCCGTGGGACGAACCTGAGAAATATTTGAATGATTTGCAACTCGTTCGGCTCAAAACATTCACTAATGAGTCTGTGGAGTTAGATGGCAAACACTTTGAACATTGCCATTTTGTTAATGTGACGTTCATCTACAGAGGAAGTAAACCTTTTTTGATGGAGGACAGTGCAACCGACTTTTCCGACCGCATTGAACTAAAAATAGCCGCTGGCCCACAGTATGATGCGGCAATACTTGCGCAAGCCATGATCACCGGTGCCTGTAGAGCAAGGAATCTGAACTGCGACTATGTGAGAATTGATCATGCCAAGTGACCAGCCATCAGAATCTCAGAAGTTCGACGCGGTGATGCGAAAGATTCTTGCAGTATCGAAAGAGGAATTGAAAAAGAGAGAGAAGGAATGGAAGCGCAAGCGCGCACGAGCAAAGAAAAAGCGGGTCAAATCTTGACCCGCTTACCACGGCCTTGCCGCCGTGTGGCCCGTGTCTGGGTAGTTCTTGCTCAGTTCGGCTTGCCAGTGAGTTGAGCGAAGGTGATGCGCTTGCCGATGATTTGCCGGACGGTTAAATCAAAGCGGCCAGCATCGTCAAGGTCTTTGCGGTTGTTGAAGCGAAACATCTGTTCGTCAAGGTAACGAAACAAATGAAACGGTTCTACGCTAACGTAGGTTCCAGAAATACCGCGCTTGAGAAGCGACCAGAAATTCTCAAGGCCGTTAGTGTGCACGCGACCGTCCACATATTGAACCGCGTGGTCTACAACTTGATGAACGTAGTCCGCTTCCAATCCGTTGTAGGACGGGAGTGCATCGGAATAGAGAGCCGTACCAGCGGAAACATGCTTGTAAACTTCCGCTTGCAATGCCGCTCTACGGCGATTCGGCACGACAGTAGCGCGAACATTTCCGCCTCGTTCCAAGATTCCCATGACAGCAGTCTTGTCTTTCGTCCCGGTGCCAGTGATGCGCCGTTTGCGCTCGGCAACGTGCATGTTTCGCGCCTTGCCACCGATGAAGGTTTCGTCTACTTCGACTTCGCCG
>JASHQK010000493.1 GCA_030039195.1 Candidatus Sulfotelmatobacter sp. | reverse complement strand
TAATCTGCGTCGAACTCGGCTGAGCGCCGAAGTTGCACTGCGGTGTCAACCCGGTATCGATATCAGTGCCCCAGACCGGGCTCGAGATGAGATCGAAATTGTAGTCGTACAGTTGGATGTTGTAGAACTCAAGGGATGTGCTGGGCGGGTACTCGCTGCACTCAGATACGTAATACTCTTCCAGCACGGCTCCATCGGCATAAGTGTACGTCAGCCCGTCCCCAGACGCGTTGCTCAAGGTCGTGCTCGCGGCCTCGTCAACATCTAGTGTGGTGATGTTCCAGCTGGCACAGGTGAGGGTCCCTGCCGGGCAGTTGGCCTGAACTTTGCCCTCGATTATGTCCCCCGGGGCGACACCAACGGGGGAACTCTGGAACTGGTTACCATTGATGCAGCACTCGACACTTGAAATGCCCCAACCGTTACTGTAGTAGTCGTTCCAGCCGAGCACAGGCTGAAGAACAATAGCGGGGGTGCAAGGTGCGGAGCAGTAGCTTTCCAATCCGGGCCAGAAAAACACGAGCTGAGTCCCGTGCGTTGTTGGCGCCTGCGGCACGTTCCAGTCAGCATAGAGTTCCGCGTACGCCGATTCGATCGAGGTTTGCGCGAAAACTGGGAAGTAGCTCGTACTGGACAGCGGAACAGCTGGCGGCGCAGTCTCCGACACGAGCTCGCCTCTGGGTGTATACCGCGGATAGGAGCACGGTGCAACATTCTCGATGCTGCCGTCCGCGCGTTTGATAGCGGCACCTTCTGCTAAGATCAGCGCCCCTTTCGAGAGCGTGTAAATGCAGGACGGGTGCAGATACCCGGACGGGGTCACGACGTAGCCCTCTGGCACGGTCGGCGGACGGTTCGGCCCCGCCGTCATCTGAGCTTGGAGCGGCATCGCAAACGACGTAACCAAGAGCAGGGCAACGGAGGCAATACCTGCTGTTTTACTCATTTTCGTCTCCTTATTCTTCGTTGGTGTTATTGGTAGGAAATTCCTGTTCGACTCAGTGAGCGGACCAGTTTGTACGGCTGTTGCTGTTGGACTCAACGTAAAAAGAGACGGCGACGAAGCGCCGTCTCCTCTGGAGCTGGCATGCACAGATTAGAAGGTTAAACGGGCCGCCACCTGCAGGCTGCGGCCACCAACGGTGTAGCTGCTTAACACTGCTCCGCTTGAACTGCTGTAGGGCGTACCCGTCCCATTAGAGCCGCCCAGGCTGGCATCGCCCGTTACGCCGAAGCTGGGATGGTTGAATGCATTTTGTGCGTCGCCGCGAAGTTCGAACTTTATGCCCTCCCAAGGCAACGAGAAGACTTTACCCGCCGACAGATTCACAACACTGAGTCCCGGCCCGTACAGACTGTTTCTTTTGACGTTGCCGAAAGTTCCATTTGCAGGTTGCAGGAATGCCTCCGGGTTGAACCAGTTGGTGATGCTCTGGTCCTTGGGTCTCCAGCTCACTCCAGGGTTCCAATCTGGAAACACCGACGCATTCGACGATTGTGAATAGGTGTTTTGCGTGCCATCGACGCTGAATGGGTTTCCGCTCGACACCACGAGAGTTCCGGAAATCTGCCAGCCGCCGATGACTTCATCGAGCAACGTATTGTTGTTCAGGAACTGCTTGCCCTTGCCAATCGGCAGTTGGTAAACCGCCCATCCTTTGAACGCATTTCGAACATCGAAATTGGAGTTGCTGTAGTTGGAGGCGGGACTGTACGCGTTCTGGAAATCCTGCGGGCCGGCGCGGCTTCCCCACCCCGAGGAATCCTGGTCATCCAGCATATGCGACCAGACGTAATTGAAGCTGAAGCTGAACCCGTTCGTCATGCGCTTGGTAATAGACGCCTGCAGCGAGTTGTAATTACTGATCGCGTTGTTGGTGCTGCCCTGGATGGTCTGGTAATTGACGTACGGACGGTCCCCGGAATCATTTGGCCCGAACATGCTCTCCGGAACTTGATTGAGATCACTGAGGTATACAAGATTGAATCCATGACTCGCCACATAGGCCAGCTGCACCATGTAGTTTGTGCTGAGCGCCCGCTCGGCTGACACGTTCCATTGATAGATTTTCGGAACTGGCGTGTGGTACTGGACGTAGCCTGCCGGTTGGCCGTTAAACCGGGTTGGGCTGGTAGATATGGGCGAATAGGGCAACGGCGTGCTGGTTCCGAAAATCGTCCCCGATCCGTCAAGCTTCGTAGCCGGAATGATGCCACTGGTCGGGTCCGTATAGCCACCGGAGGCCCCCAACGCGGCACCCATGCCATAGACGGTGTTATTTCCTCCGTAGGTATCGAGACTCCAAATGTAAGAATAAACTCCAAATCCTCCACGCAGCGTCGTCGTGGGATTGACCGCCCAGGCAGCGCCAAGGCGTGGCAGCAAAGTGTTATAGACGTTGGCCATCATGGCAGTGCGACCGTTGGCGTGGGTCGTACCGTACCAGTAGGCGCCCAGAGTGTTCGTGGCGGGATTGAGGACGGTCGGATCGAAACTGGCCATATTTCCTTGGACTTCGTTCCAGCCGTGATTGATCTGGTAGCGAAGACCGAGGTTGAGAGTGAGGTTCGGAAGGATTTTCCAGTCGTCCTGGAAGAACACCTGCGGGCTCTTCATGCGGGCGCCGAACTCAGGAACGACGCTCGCCGTCCAATTGTTGGCATAGCCCAAGAGGAAATCGGCATACTCCATGCCCGTCCCTGCCACCGGACCGGCAATTCCGGTCGAGGGATTCACCGCCCACTCCTGCGTGTACTGGCCAGAGAATTGAAACGTGCCTGCATTCTCATTCCCCCACGGAGTGGAATTGTTCTGAAACAGCAACAACTCTCCACCGAAGTGGAGAATGTGCTTGCCCTGGATCATGGTCACCGTATCCGACGGATCGAATGTATGTTCCTTGTACACTGCGTTCGTTCCCGGATCAATCCACGCGTAAGGATATGTATTAATGTACTGGATTGCCGGAAAATCGTTAGCCTGGGCAAACTGCCAGCCCAATTGCGCGGGATATCCCTTGTTCAGGGAGCGATCGGTAAAAAAATTACCCTGATAGGTGTATCCCATGCGGGCTTCGTTGATCATTTGTGTGCTGATGTTCCATACATCAGTGATCTGCGAGCTGTTATTGTCGACATCACCGGATTCCCAACCGATCGGGGAAGCGGTCACGTTGCTGGGATAGAAGGCCGGATTGTCGGCCTGATTGTCGGTCATGCTCAGGCGGTGCTTCGAGGTGACGTTGTAGTCGAGGCGCCCGAAATACTTTCGCCACGGATTGTTCGCAGGCACGGTGGAAGTGAAATTATTTATGAGTTCCCCCTCCGAGCCGATCGACGCCCCCGTACTGAGGGTAAGAAACGAGCCGCCTGCAATATGGCTCGTCGGCGTCGGATAGAACGCCTGCATTTTCTGCGCTACTGAGTCGAACAAAGTCGAGGGAATGACATTGCCATTCCCATATTCGCTGGCAAAACTTTGCCGCACCGGGTAAGGGTTGCCTGCTGCATCGTGCGCGATCGTCTGCGTGGTCGGATCGTAAAGAGGCTGTATTCCGGTGAAGTCTCCGCCCATCATGGCGGTGGTCGGAACGCTATTCTTGGCCGTGCTATTGCCGTGGTTGACGATCTGGTCGTAGTCAAAATAGAAGAAAAGTTTGTTTCTTAGAATCGGCCCGCCCAATTCGAAGCCGAAGTCGTTATAGCGAAGGAACGGAACGGGGCCAATCGTTGCGGGCGAAGCGCCAAACTCGTATGGGTACGCGTTGAAAGCCGAATTCTGAATGTAGTCGTAGGCCGCCCCGTGGAAGCGATCTGTTCCGCTCTTGGTGATCTGGTTGAAAACCACACCGCCGGTTCCGTACTGGGCCGAGAATGTGGAAGAGCTGATTTGAAGCTGAGAGACGGTCTCGAAGGTGGAAGGATTTGCATTCTGGCTATGTGAGAGAGTTGTAGAGGCTCCGTCGGCCAGGATATTGCTGTAAGGCAAGTTGCCGTTGACCGCGACTTCTTGCCCAGGATTCGACGATCCTTGAGATCCGCCGGGAGTACCGGTTGCGCCCGGCAAAAGGATTGTGAAATTTTCCCAGTCCTGCGTGACCTGCGGCAGCTCGACCATCGATTTGGCATCAAGTGTCGTGCTCTGTTCGACGGTTTCTGTCTGCAGCAGCGGTATATCGCTGGTGACAGTCACTTCCTGTGTGGCCGCGCCCACCTGCAACTGGGCGTTTACCGTACTGAAGCCCACTTCGAGGGTGATCGGCCCGCGCACGAGTTTCTCGAAACCGTCTTTACTGAATGTCAACTTGTAACTTCCGGTTACGATCGACGAAGTGTCGTATACGCCATCCTGATTCGTGACGTAATCTCTCGACACACCGGTATCCACGTTCAACACGTTGACGGTCACACCGGGAATCAGCGCCCCGGTCGTGTCGGTTACCGTTCCCCGGATGTCACCGGAGTTGATACTCTGCGCGAGGCAGGGCAAGGTTGCCAACATCAGAACGAGTGAGAGTGCCCAGGGCATCAGTTTGTTCATACAAACCTCCCGGATTTGCTCAGTGCGTCAAGGCTAGGTGAGACCGCACGCAGACATTCATTTCTGCCGCTACAAAATAGTCAGAATTCAGCATGCCCGCATGACCGTTGTCAAGAAATTACTGAGTGCTGCAGGAATGTATGGATGCACGGAAGTAAAACCTTTGAACCCGAAGGTGTCTCCTGTGCAATCGTTTTTCGTGCTAATCCGCATCGAGAAAACGAGTTATTGTAGAGCGGTCCCTAATACAAAAGCAGCTATGCACAAGGAGAGCGCAAGCACTCTACTTTCGTATAGGTTGAGACGTCAATTCTTCCCAGATGGACTCTTGCCGGAGGACTACTCCAGCGCAATGATGCCCCTCTTAAGGGCAGCCGTGGCTGCTTCGGTCCGGTCTTTGACGTTCAATTTATCGAGCAGGTGGCTGACGTGGAGCTTGACCGTGACCTCGGCAATATTGAGAGCGGCGGCAATCTCTTTGTTTCCCAATCCCTTCGCGACCATTTTCAACACCTCTAACTCGCGACTCGTGAGCGGCCGGTGAGAGGCGTGCTCGGCCATCAAGGGCGCAAGTGTAGGGTCGAGATAGTGCTTGCCATCCTGCACTTCCCGAATGGCCCGGAGCAATTCCTCGCGCATCGCACTCTTGAGGATGTATCCGCGCGCTCCGGCGTGAAGCGAACGATAGATCTCTTCTTCGCCCGAGTGCGTCGACAGCATCAAAATTCGGGCATCGGGGAACTCGCGAGTAATGGCGGCGACCGCTTCCGCCCCGCTCATTTCGGGCAGGCGAACGTCCATGAGCACGAGGGTGGGATGGTGCTGGCGATACGCTTCTATCGCGTCTTGCCCGT
>JASHQK010000492.1 GCA_030039195.1 Candidatus Sulfotelmatobacter sp. | reverse complement strand
CGATTCGCGCCGGGGTGCGTGCCTCGGTTGTGGGCATGCTCGCGGTGCTGATCTTCATGCTGATTTATTATCGCGGGGCGGGCATTAACGCGGACGTGGCGCTGATTCTGAACCTGGTCATTCTTCTGGGATTTATGGGCTACTTCGGAGCTGTGCTGACGCTGCCGGGAATTGCGGGAGTAATTCTCACGGTCGGTATGGGCGTCGATTCAAATGTGCTGATCTTTGAGCGAATTCGCGAAGAGTTGCGCAATGGCAAGACGCCGCCTTCAGCGGTAGATCAGGGATTCGCACATGCCTGGATCACGATTGTGGATACGCACGTAACCACGATCGTTTCCGCGGCGATTCTGTTTATATTCGGAACCGGGCCGGTGAAGGGATTTGCGGTTACGCTGACCTTCGGCTTGCTGGCAAATTTATTCACGGCAGTTTTTGTATCGCGCGTGATCTTCGATTGGGTGTTGAACCACAAGCAGCGCGGAGAAGCGCTGAGTATTTAGAGATTCTTGTCATTCTGAGCGAAGCGAGGAATCTATACAGTTTGCCGCGCGCAAACACAATGCATAGTTCCTTCGCTACGCTCAGGATGACAAGGTTATAGAGATGGCAAAGTTATAGAGAAGGGGCGGATCGGTGGAGTTCTTTCACGACGTCAACATAGATTTTCTGGGCAAGAAGTGGTATTTCCTCGCGTTTTCGCTCATCTTCAGCATTGCGGGCGTGTGCTCGATGCTGTTCTGGCACCACATTCCATGGGGTATTGATTTTCGCGGCGGGACGCTGGTTTATGTGAAGTTCTCGCACACGCCGAATGACAGCGCAGTGCGCTCTGCCATGGATCGCGCCGGCCTGCATGATGCCAAAATCCAACGCTTCGGACAGGCCTCGGATAACGAAGTGCTGATCGATCTGGACGTGCGCGAAACCAGCCAGGCCGCGCTCGACCAAGGTAAGACAAGAATCATCAACGCGCTGGAAACGAATGCTCCTGCGGGCAAGCAGGATCTGAATAACGCCAGTTCGTTAACAATCAAGAATTACTTGATCGACAAAGACCCGCTACGATTGGGAACTGATGCGGACACGAAGTATGGGGCGATCGCCCAGAAGATCGTCGATTATCGCGACAAAAGCCAGGGTGGGGTGCTCAGTTCAATCGATCAACTGAACAGCGGCGTCGACCCCGCGGTTGCAGCGGCGCTAAAGGACGGTTTCTTTCTCTCCGATTTCGGAGTCCGCAACGTGGAGATTGTCGGGCCCGAGGTCGGCTCGCAGCTGCAGAAGCAGGCGGCGTTGGCGACGGTCTATTCCCTGGCGGGAATGCTGGTGTACCTGGGCTTCCGTTTCGAGTGGATTTACGGAGTCGCGGCGGTTATTACTGTATTCCACGATACTCTTATCACCGTAGGCGCATTTTCGCTCACTAATACTCCCATCACCCTGACAGTGATCGCGGCGATTCTGACGTTGATTGGTTACTCCAATAACGACACGATCGTGGTATTTGACCGCATCCGGGAAAACGTTAAGCTGATGCGGCGCGAAAAGCTGTCGGTGATCGTCAACCGGGCCATCAATCAGACCTTAAGCAGAACCATCTTGACAGCGGGCTTAACCTTCCTTACCGTACTGGCACTCTTTTTATTCGGCGGCGAGGTGCTGCATGGATTCAGCCTCGCGCTGGTCATAGGCATTTTGATCGGAACGTATTCGTCCATCGCCATCGCGGCACCCATTCTGGTGGCATACCAGGATTGGCGGATCAGCAAGGGAAGGCGTCCGGTAGCGATGCCGGCCGGCAAAGCGAAATGAGAGTTACCGGATGGCCGCGGGCGGACGGCTTGTGGTATGCCTTCTTACGTTAAGAATTAGAAGGGGTTTTCTGGTGCCGGGGCCAGGGTTCGCCGGGACTGCTTCGGGTTGGGAGCAAAAAAGGAGCAGCCGGTGTCTAAGTTGACGTAGGGGTCTGAGTAGGGGAGAAATCTATGTTTGAAGACAGCCTGATTGAGTCTGGGGGCAAGCTGAAGACACAGCGGGGGCGAACGTCGGCGATTGCGTTCGTGATACAGATCGGCATCATCATCGTGATGATTCTGATCCCGCTGATCTTTACCGAGGCGTTGCCGCGCACGCAGCTGATGACATTGCTGGTGGCACCACCGCCACCACCGCCGCCACCACCGCCGCCGGCAGCCGCGCCGGTGCGGGTGGTGAAGCCGATTCAAACCGACATTGTGAACGGCGAGTTGCGCACGCCGACAAAAATTCCGAAAAAAGTAGAAATGATCAAAGAGGACGAGGCGCCTCCGCCGGTCATGTCGACGGGTGTTGTAGGCGGCGTGCCGGGCGGTGTGCCAGGCGGCTCGATGGGTGGTGTGATCGGCAGCGTGCTGAGTTCCACGCCGACGGTTGCGCCCAAGATTGCGACGCCGCAGCGCGTGCGCGTATCGTCAGGAGTGGTGCAGGGGCTGATCGTCCGCAGAGTCAACCCCACGTATCCGCCGCTTGCACGCCAGGCGCGCATTCAGGGCGTGGTGATTCTGCAGGCTGAGATCAGCAAGGAAGGCAACATCACGAACCTGCAGCTGATCAGCGGACACCCGATGCTGGCTCCGGCTGCGATCGAAGCCGTGAAGCAGTGGAAGTACAGGCCATACCTGCTGAACGGAGAGCCGGTCGAGGTGGAAACGCAGATCCAGGTGAATTTCACGCTGTCCGGAGGCTAGACTCTCCGAGGCGGCATGAGAACGAAATCGTTCGGTGAAGTGTGAGTGTAAGCCCTCCCCTTCTCACCCAAGCGGTGGACGGGGAGGGGCTTTTCGATGAAGCCCGGGCCTCGGCCGCCGTGTCTCAATCCCTCTGATTGAGACCATGGTGCCTCGCCTGGGCGCAATGGCGAATACTGAACACGGCGTGGCTTTTTTGGTTTCGAGCCAGCAATGGCACAGTAAAGCGCATCTGAGTGTCTATTACAGTAGAGAGTTCCGAGGAGGAAAAAGCAACTCATGGTCGCACACGTAGCAGGTTCCCTCATGCATCACATTCCGGCCGTAGCCACCTGGATTATGCAGGAAGGCGGCGGCATGCCAACAGATCCGCTCGGCCTGTGGAAGCAGATGGGCTGGGTGGCACGCACGGTGGTCGTCATCCTGTTCATCATGTCCGGATGGTCGATCGGCGTGATGATTGACCGCTGGATGGCGTACAGCGCGGCTCGTAAGCAATCGCGTGCGTTCGCGCCCGCGGTTGCCGGCGCTCTGCGTGATGGCCGCATCGACGAGGCCATCAAAGTAGCCGAGCGCAACAAGAAGAGCCATCTGGCGAAAGTTGTCACGGCAGGCCTGATGGAGTTTAAAGCGCACCAGGATAGCCCGGGCGCAATTCCCGGCGAGACGATTGAAGCGTCGAAGCGCGCTCTGGAGCGTACCGAAGCGATCGTGCATGCCGAGCTGAAGCGCGGATTGGGCGGACTGGCCACGATCGGTTCGACGGCTCCGTTCGTCGGACTGTTCGGGACGGTGATGGGCATTCTGAACGCGTTCACCGGCATCGCCAACACGAAAGCGACCGGTCTGGCAGCTGTGGCCGGCGGCATTGCGGAAGCGCTGGTGACGACCGCCATCGGACTGCTGGTCGCGATCCCGGCCGTGATGATGTTCAACTATCTGACGGGTCGCGTGGAAGCGTTCGACGTGGAGATGGACAATTCGTCGAGCGAACTGATCGACTACTTCCTGAAGAAGCGCGGCGACCGGCGGTAAGAGACTGGTTCCCACCCTTTCGCAAGGAACGCGAAAGGATGGGCCACCCACCACTTTGGAGGTGGGTTCCCGCAGTCTGCATGAGTTGCTGATCGGGCGCCGGAAGACTCCGGCGCTCGACTCCTTACTCAGTGGCAGAGTCGACATTGTCCGGGTAGTAGTAGAAGTATCAGGAGATTCGGACTTATGGCATTAGCAAAAAGAGACGAAGGCAAGAAGGTCAATTCCGACATCAACGTCACGCCGATGGTCGACGTGATGCTCGTGCTGCTGATTATTTTCATGGTGGTCACGCCCATGTTGCAGAAAGGCGTCAGCGTGGATATGGCCAAGGTGACGAATCCGGAGCAGATGCCGGATGCGGATAAAGAAGACGCGCTGCTGGTTTCGATCACGCGCGACGGGCAGGTGTATTTCGGCAGCGATCAGATCTCGATTGACGCGCTGACCACCAAGGTGAAAGACCGTTTGGCGAACAAGCCCGACAAGCGCGTGTACGTGAAGGCCGACATGCGGGCCCGTTATGGCGGAGTGGTGCAGGTGGTGGATGCGGTGCGCGCGGCCGGAGTTGATGATCTGGGTTTGCTGACGGATCAGAAAAAAACGAACACCCCCCCACCGCCTCCAGCGGCGGCCGGACAGTAGCAGGTATAGAGGAGAACCGTCATGGGAATGGCAGTTGGCCCGAGCGGAGGCCAGAATGCGAACATTAACGTCACACCGCTCATCGACGTTCTGCTGGTATTGCTGATCATCTTCATGGTGATTTCGCCGGTGACGCCGAAAGGACTGGATGCGCTGGTTCCGCAGCCGCCTCCGCCGAACGCGCCGAAAACCCCCCCTTCCGACCGCACGATCGTGGTGCAGTTGATCGACCGTGGCGCCGGACAAGATCCGGGCCTGAAAATCAACGACGAAGATGCGACCTGGGACAACCTGCAGGGCCGGCTGGAAGACATCTACAAGCAGCGGGCGGAAAAAGTGATGTTTGTGAAGGCGGATGACTCGATCGCCTTCGCCAATGTCGCGAATGTGATCGATATCGCCCACGCTGCCGGCGTCGACAAAGTTGGTTTGATCACGGCGAAGATTGAAGCTGGCGGCTAACCGCTGCCGGAGTTATTCGGTCCGGGAACGTCTGTGTCGGAATCCCTCCTCGGCGCGGGTTGATGCGCGAGGAGGGGGCCCACGCTTGTCAAATTACGATCCCTGGGCCTAGGATGCTGTGCCGAGGGAGAAACTCATACCGCAATGAATAATCATTTCAAAGTGTTTGCACTGGGCGCGTTGACGTTAGCGGTCATCTCGTCGGCGGGTTGCGACAAGCTGCGTGCCCGCGATCAACTGAACAAGGGTGTGGAATCGTACAAGAATTCCCACTACGAGCAGGCCATCGATCATTTTCAGCAAGCCGTGCAATTAGATCCCGGTCTCATTAACGCCCGCATGTACCTGGCTACGGCCTACGTATCGCAATATATTCCCGGGGTCGATTCGCCCGATAACCTGCGTACGGCGCAGCAGGCGATCGATGAATATCAGAAAGTGATTGATGCCAACCCGGCGCGCGATCAGAAAGTCAACGCGGCGAAGGGCATCGCATATTTGTACCTGAACGAGAAGAATTGGGACTCGGCGAAAAAGTATTACCGCATGGCGTCGGATTTGGATCCGAACGATCCTGAACCGTATTACTCGATTGGCGTGATCGACTGGACGGCATGCTACCAGCCCCGGATGGAAGAACGCGCGAAGCTGGGCATGAAGCCGGATGAGCATCTGAATCCGAAGAACAGAGACCAGGCGAAAGTGTGCCAGGATCTGAAAGAGAAGAACACGCCTTCCATCACTGAGGGCATTGACAGCTTGAACAAAGCGATTCAGCTTCGCCCGGACTACGATGATGCGATGGCGTATCTGAACCTCATGTACCGCGAGAAGGCCGACGTCGAATGTGACGACCTGGCACAGCGGGAAGAGGACCTGAAGACGGCCGATCATTGGGTGGATGAAACGCTGCGCGTGAAAAAAGCGAAGGCCGAGAAGGCAGCGCAGAACGCGCAGGGCGGCATCACGATGGATCAGAGCAAGTAACCTCAAGCTCGACGGCAAATTTACAAGGCCTCGTTCGATTCACTCGAGCGGGGCTTTTGATTTTCGGCGGGCGGCGGCGGAAACGTCCCCACACTTCGACTCGCTTGGCTCGCTCAGTGCAGGCTCTGTCGAAAAGAGCGCGACAAGGGTGAGGCAACCTGCGCTTTGCCACTTTGCATAGGTCCTTCGCCGCAAGAGTCGCGGCTCAGGATGACAATCCAAACTGTTCGGTCCTTTCATCACTGTCTAGTGTAGAGGCAAACCTCCACTTTCGTGAAATCGCGGCATTCGCTGTGCGGAAATGACTGCGGAAGCAGGCGCGTCAACATCGCCGTGGTGCGGCCAGCGCCTCCGTCCTGGTTGTACATGAACATGACCCATACCCGGGAATAATTTGGGAGGTCGCTGCGCAGAATTTCTGGAACGGGCCTGGCTTTGAAATCGCTGTAATCGAGAGCGGGGCCGAAGTGGGGGAACAGAATGTCGGGGCCAAATTGGCGGATGAACTTCGCACTCGCCGTGTTTTCGCCGGCGCGAAGAGAGCGGAAGAATTCGTAGGGGAGGCGCGCCTCGGCGATGTGGAAGATGATGGCGTCGCCGGGCTGGGAGTGCTCGAGAATGAAATTGACCGCGGCGCCTGAACCGTCGCGTTGATCGTCGTAGTCGTGAGCGTAAACGAAAAAGATTCCTTGCAGGGCAAGCAACAGAGTCAGGAGAAGAGCGGGCGCAATCAGCCATAGCCGGCACAAACGCGCGATTCCGGCGGCCGCGAGAATGATCAGCGCGGGCTGGCAAAAGATCAGGAAACGCGGCAGGAATACGGGACGCAGAAAGGAGAGCGCGATTGTGAGGGCGATCGGGAAGATCAGCCAGAGAACAAGAAACTGCACCCGCCAGCTTTCCCAATCCTGACCGGTTTGGAGAAGGCGTTTGCCCAACGGCGCGACAGCCGCG
>JASHQK010000491.1 GCA_030039195.1 Candidatus Sulfotelmatobacter sp. | reverse complement strand
GTGCTCCCAGATGCCGCTACCCACGCCGGAATTGCTCTTGCGGTGATGCTGTTGAGCTTAGCTGTCTATCTTTGTTACGGGTACGCACCGAAAATTACGGCGCGCATTTCTCCCCAGACGGCTCATGGAATTCTGCGCGTGATCGCATTCGTGCTGCTTTGCATCGGAGTGCAGATTACATGGAACGGTGTGGAAGCGATGATAAAGATGGTTGGTGCAGTTTGATGCGATTTTGATTTTGGCCATTGGTGAAATACGGAGTTGCTTCGACTCCGACATTCAGCGAAAAAGAGTGATCGATGCGTCTATCAAGCATGATTACCGCCGTTGACCTGCATGCATGCGGCGAACCGGGAAGAGTGATTACAGGCGGCGTGCTCGACGTCCCCGGGGGCACGATGTTCGAGAAGAAAACATACCTGGAACGGCATGCCGACGGTCTGCGTAAACGAATGCTGCGCGAGCCGCGCGGATATCCTGCGGCGAATTGCAACCTCCTGCTGCCTCCGAGCGATCCCCGCGCCGATGCCGGCTTCGTCATCATGGAACAGGTCGAATATCCGCCGATGTCGGGCACGAACACGATTTGTGTCGTAACCACGCTGATCGAAACCGGCATGGTGGCTGTCGTGGAACCGGTGACCACGCTTACCCTCGACACGCCTGGCGGCTTGGTGCAGGTCGAAGCGCAAGTGCAAGCCGGCAAGGTGAAATGCGTTACCTTCGAAAATGTTCCCGCATTTGCCACGCACTTGGACGCGAAGATAGAAGTTCCGCAACTCGGAACCGTGAGCGTAGATGTTGCCTATGGCGGGATGTTTTACGTTATCGCCGAGGCCCAGCCGCTCGGGCTCCGGCTCTCGCCAGATGAGGCGCGGGATGTTGTTCGAGCCGGAGAAATGATCAAGGTCGCCGCGCGTGAGCAATTGCCAGTTGCACATCCCGAAAACCCGGAGATTCAGGGAATCACCATCGCCGAACTTACTGGAGCACCCACGAACCCGGACGCAGTTGCCAAAAATGCGGTGATCGTCTCAACCGGACAGCTGGATTGGAACAGACCCGCGACTTGGACTGGCGCCATCGACCGCTCGCCGTGCGGCACCGGCACCTGCGCGCGAATGGCCGTTCTCTACGCGAAGGGCAAGCTGGGGCTCAATGAGCCGTTTCCCCACGAAGGAATTCTTGGAACGATCTTCACCGGTCGCCTCTTGCGTGAGACACAAGTCGGTCCCTTTCGCGCGGTTGTACCAAGACTTAGCGGCCGGGCGTGGATCACCGGCTTTGCCCAGTACGTCGTCGATCCTGAAGATCCCTTCCCCGAAGGTTTCACCGTCGGCGACATTTGGGGCGCCGCAATGGATAAACCGCTCATTTGAGTCGCTCGCCATCAAACAGCGCGGGAAACGCCGAAGCTCACTTGCACTGAGCTATGTGCCGGTTCGCATTTCGGTTTCTGATGCGCCCAGCGACTCTGCGATTTCGACGCCCTTGGGAGATCCCAGGCCCGTACAGGCATCCCAACCCTTGCCCGCCGAATAGGCTCCGTTATTGCCGGAGGTAACGTCGTTGAAATCGGCTGCCTCGTTGCTCTGATACAGCAGCGGATTAATAAATCCAACTGGTTTGCCCAAGCTCTGATTGATGAGCGCAATCAAGCCGGCCCACAGCGGAGCGACCGCGCTCGTTCCTCCAATCACACCGGATTGCCCATCGACGAGAGTGACGTAACCGGTGGTAGGATCGGCATCCCCGGCGACGTCGGGAACGCCGCGACCACTTTTGTGGCCTGGGTTGGCCGATGGCGGAACGCCGGCCGCGCTTTGATAACTGGGAAGTGGAAACACGTCGCTGATGCCGCCTCCGGTTGCCCCTTCATTATTATTGAGCTCGTTCCATACGGTTTCGGTGGTGATGGTCGTGCCGGAACCGATCAACCGCGTACCTCCACAGGCCAGAACGTTCGGACTCGAGGCTGGGAAATCGACGTGATTCAATCCATCACTGACGCCATCGGTCGAGCCATCGTCGCCCGCCGCGACACAAACCGTAACTCCCATGGCGGCAGCGGCCTGAAAAGCCTCGTCCATGGAAGTCATCGCTTGCTGGGTCCAGGAGGATTCCGGCCCTCCCCAACTGATCGAGATGATCGAGGGATTGTTGGTGCTATCGTGCACGGCGGTGGTGATGGCGTTGAGAAAACCGGCGTCGGTATTCTCGGCGAAATAGGCGACGATCTTAGCGCCGGGCGCGTTAGCTCCCGCGACTTCGATATCCAGCATCACTTCGCCATCCGGACCGCTCGGATCGCCGGTTGGACTGTTGCTGGCATCGCCAACAGCAACCGCCAAGACCACGGGAGCCGTATTCAAGTTCAGCTGACTCCAGTAGTTGTTCAAGTCGGTCTGGTTAAATCCTCCGCCCAATTCGATCAGTCCGATACATTCTCCGGAGCCGTTGCCAGCCGTAGGAAAGTCGTAGAGTCTGGCAACCTGAATGGGCGTGTAGGACACGCTCTGCGTCACGGCGCGGGCGCCGCCCGTGCGCTCGCGCCGCCTACGAAAATGTGGCTTGGCCTGCGGGCGATTGTCCAATCCAAAAACGCCCTCGACCACAGCGTGCAAATCTGCCGGTAGATGAACGCTGCCCGTCCGTCCACGGTATTTGCCCGCCGGATCCTCGTATTGCTTGAGTTCGACCCCGAACGCTTCGTTCATTGAGGCCACTGTGCCGGAGAGAATGACGGTTCGGCGGGCAGCGCTTTTTTCTTTGACAGTCAATTTGTGCTGGCGTGCGAAGGATTCGACCAGGGCAATGCTGTCAGAGTCGGCGCCGTGGCGTTTCTCGAATTCGGCGCGGCTAAGGATTGTGCGCTTTTCTATCGGCTTCGAAAATTCGTCACCGTTCACCAAAGGTTTCTTTCCCAAACGTGATCGCAGCCGAATCGTGACATCGATGATCTCATTGGGGTCGGCGGGACCAACTTCGTGTGCTCCTTCGAGCGGAGTGCGCGTACTACCGGCGACCGGAATTTGTTTTTTCGGAGTAGACATAAATCTCCCTTCTACCGGAGCCGTGCCCGATGCAAGGAACAACAGAGCTGCGTTTCGTCGGGAGCATTGACGGAACTACACTCCGGGAAAGTGAGGCTACTTGTCGGCAATCCCACATCAGCGCTGGCCCGCGGATAGATTCGGACGTTATCAAGAGACAGCGGGGGAAGCAAGCCGTTTCCGATCTTTGTTACGAAATCCGAACGACAAATTGTTGGCGGCGATTGACGGGAAAGGATTCGGCGATATCATGCTCACACTGTAGGAGGAGGCTCCTATGCCCACTTTTACGAAATGGCTCGTGCCCATTGCAACCTTGTTGCTCGAGATTCCAATCGGAGTATGCCCAGCTTATGGCCTTCCTGCAGTCATACAGATGGACTGGATCGTGGGTTGATCGCGGGACCGTGCCCACTGACGGGGTTTGAAGAGATCAAATGACCCACAAGAGCCTGAAAATGCGGCCTGACTTCTTACTTCGCACCATCATGCGCGACATTCACTTCTGGATCCCGCTGATTGTGCTCTTGGCGGGCTTGCTGCTCTTGCGTGAACTCCGCTGAACTGGAAAGGGATAACGCCTGGAATCTTCCGCCACGATTGCGACTCAGAGTGTAATGCACCCAAGTCGTCTGCGAAGTTTGCAGGCGTTGGGAGTGTTTTGCGGTTTCGCTGCCGGTGCCTGGCTCGGTGGAGCCGAAGCGCCGATCAAGATGGTGAACACGCAGATCTCTCCAATGACGGTTTCGCTCATTATGGTGGCCGGGGTCTTTCTGGCTCGGTGGAGCATGCCAGCTCTCATTCGGGGGATTTCCTACATGCGCAAGGACGTGGCACAAGCGCCGCACCTGATTGTTTGGGCGGTGCTCGGGGGATGCATGTGGGCCGTGGCCAACACGATGACGATCTATGCGATCCGCGATGTCGGCCTGAGTATCGCCTTTCCTTTGTGGAATGCAAACAGCCTGATTGGAATCTTCTGGGGCGTCCTTTTGTTTAAAGAACTGCGCCAGGCGGGATGGAAGCGTTGGCTCGGTGTCCTGGGCGGGGCGCTGGCCATGTTCGCCGGTGCAACTTTGCTGGCCTTTGCATCCTCGACGCAATCTCTCCCCGGTAAAGCTTCGCTTGGAGTGATGGCCGCTTTGGGCGCAGGCATCTTGTGGGGAACTATGTACGTTCCGTACCGCAAAGCTTATTTGAGCGGAATGAATCCCTTTTCTTTCATCGCATTTTTCACCGTGGGTGAGTTAGCCACAATGACATTGCTCGCTCTGAGCTATATGGGGGTCATCCCTCTGTGGCACGAAATAGTCGCGGCCCGGGCAGTGTTGTTTTGGCTCATGCTGGGTGGCTTCGTGTGGGTGATCGGAGACCTATTCCAGCAATATGCCGCCAAATACGTGGGAATCAGCCGCGGGGTGCCCCTTTCCAACACGAACCAGCTTTGGGGACTGCTGTGGGGTATCCTGGTTTTTCATGAATTGCGAGGCGCGAGCCATGGCGTATATGCGCGAGTGATCGGAGGCTCGCTTTTGATGGCGCTTGGAGCGGGGGCCATTGCGCTATCGTCAGCTACGGGCGAAGAGCATTTGCATTGGCAAGATGCCGCGGAACGAGAAGGTAAGCAATATTGCATTGAAGGCGCCTACGTTCGCGCGGGCATCGAGGGTAGGGGCTTGGAAGAAGGGCCGCCCCGCAGACATTTCATCGACTGGCTGCTGGTCAGCGGCGTCACCGCTATTTTTGTTGTACTTGCGGCCGTGGCGCGGCTTCCTCGTACGGACTTTGATCTGAGATGGGTTGGAGTTGTTTCCGCGGCCATGCTTTCGCTGCTGGTAGGTTGCGGAATCGCCCTCTGGCGCACCACTCGCTTCAACTGACGATTTCGTAGTCCATATCGTCAGGCTCTAGCAAGGGATACCGCATTTACCAGTTTGCGGACATTCTGCTCTAAGACTCGAGTGCGAGCATATTCGCTGCCGGACGATTTACCGAGAGAGACGCGCAGGTTACGATGGAGCATAGGGCTGGCAACCGGCGTACTCAATCCTGCGTGAATCTCAGGGACGCCCGTACGCTCAAGGATCTCCGCGACATTGCCGTGCCCAATTCCTCCACCGGCCATGATGGCGATGCGTCCGCGACTGGCAGCGACGAGACGCGCAATCGTGTCCGCGCCCTTCAGACAATGTTGTTCGCCACCGGATGTGAGCAGCCGGTCGGCGCCTATGGCACAAACGTCCTCCAGGCCGCGAGATAGATCAACAGACATGTCGAAGGCACGGTGGAAAGTCACGTTCATGGGTCGCGCCTGGTCGACCAAAGCCCGTGTGCGGGGCACATCGACGTGGCCGTTCGTGCAGAGGATGCCGAAAACAACACCGTCAGCGCCGAGTTCCTTCGCCAGCGCCACATCTTTCTGCATGACCTCAAATTCTTCCAGTTCGTAGCAGAAGTCGCCTCCGCGGGGACGAATGATCACTTGCAGACCGATGGAAATCCTGCTGCGCACAACTTCGATCAAGCCGGCACTGGGAGTAACGCCGCCCTCGGCGAGATCGCAGCACAACTCCACGCGGGCAGCGCCACCTCGCTCGGCGGCGACGGCCGAACTCACAGAATCAACGCAGACTTCAATCAGAACCTGTTCGGCCATGATGTGGTTTATGAACTGCCAAGAACCTGAAAAGTTGGTCTGTGGTCGCGCCGCTAGACGCTCGATTGGAGTCGACGCTCGGGGATTTGGACAATTGTGCCATGCGGAGGTTGTGGTTGGTGATTGGGCCGCTATCCCGAAGACAGCGGCCCATCAGATCAGAACGAATACACGGCACTCAACTGGATTGTGTGCCCCTGCCACAGATTGTCGTGGGCCCACTGCGATGGCGTGACGAGGTCGGCAGAACCCTGGTGCGGTACAAGCGACCCGAAGGTGAGATCGGTAACGCCCCCGTCGGGGAACCAGGCTCCGTGGTGCCACGGAGATCCGGCATTGAATTCCTCGAAGCGCACCTGCAGCCGTTGCCGCTCGGTGACCGGGAACTCCTTGGCGAAACTCAGATCAAGATCCTCGTAATACGGCCCACGCAATTCACCCTTTCCCTCGTCGCCGTAGGTGCCCAGTGGTGCCAGTGAAAAAACGCTGGTATTGAACCACTCGGTAAAGCTTCGAGTGAACCCGCTATTCGGATTCCCAGATTGGTTCGGTCGGTACCGGTTATTCCAGTATTCGATACCCATCTCGTCGAAGCCTGGACCTCCATACCCATATGACGTAAACGCACGGCCAGAGGTGATGGTGTAGATGCCACTCGCCTTCCACCCGCCTAGAATCCAATTGCCGGGCCCCAGGGACCAGCGCTTGCCTTTGCCGACTGGTAACTCCCAGCTTCCATTAACCGTCAAACGATTGGGCTGGTTGAAACTGGACGGGCCATAATCAGCCGCAGGATCGTGAGGATTCTGGACGAAGCCGTTGTTTCCAGACACGTTGTATCCGGACAGATCATCCAGGGATTTTGACCAGGTGTAGGCAATGTTATAGGTCAGGCCGTGGCTGTAACGCTGGCGCAACTGAATCTGGAGAGAGTTGTAGTTGGAAGCCAGAATGTTGGCGTTGGCATACATCATAGAGGGAAGGCCGGGATACGGCACACGCGTATCAATGGGCTGAAAATTAGGGTCGGTTGCGCAAGCTGCATTGCTTCCAGTTGCCTGGGAGGCGTCGAACAAGTAGTTGCACGCATCCGTCGTGACATTCGGCGGGACGGCAGCGTTAAATGGAAGATATGTCGAGAGACGCAAACCATGAGAGCCCACATAGCCTACGTCCAGCAGCATGGTCGGCGTCACAGCGAATTGTGTATCGAGAGTCCATTGCTGGCTGTAGGGGTTGTGGTTGAAAGGCCAGTTCACCTGATTCAGGATATAGTCAATATTTACAAAGTCGTTACTATCCCATGAGGGAAGCGTAAACACACCGCCTTGACCGCCCTCGCCGCCAAGCCCCTGGATCGGTGCAGACCATAATTGGTTCAGCCGGGGTCCGAGAGACTGTTGTTCGTTGCCAATTTCGGAGTTGGTCGGGTAGGGGGAAGGCAACAGCGTCTGCAGGCTATTGTCGTCGTAATTCTGTACCTGGTCATAGTACCGCATGTAGGTCTCGTAGAAAATTCCGTACCCGGCTCGGACCACGAAACGATCCGTCTCAAAAGGTCTCCAAGAGAATCCGATTCGAGGCGCGAAATCTTTCTTATCTTGCGGGACCAGAGAATTCTGGATGCAGCAATTCAGGAAATTTGGATTCAGTGTGGCCGGAGGTGTCTGAGCCGCGGCCAGAGCATAGATTCCATTTACAAAGCTCTTGCTGACCCAGTCGAGGCTTCCGCCATTGGCAGGATCGAAACCCCAGCCACTGTTGTTGATGCTGTGAAACGCGGGCGGCAATTCGTAGCGCAAACCCAGGTTCACAGTGAGTCGAGGTGTGACTCGGATATCATCTTGTGCAAACAAGTTCAGGTTCGTGCCTACCGTGTGCAGATAGTCCACACCCAGGGGAAACGGGCCGGAAAGCCCGCTAGGATCGCTTATCAACAGGTCGGCGACCGAGTTGCCAAGCCCTGGGCCCGGGCTTGAACCACCCAGCGCGCAGTTCGCGTCGCCCTCGGTGGGATTACAGTTCGCCGTATACTCGCCGTTGAAGTTAATGGTGCCAGTCCCCAAGTAGTTGTCTGTCTCGAACTCCCGCAAACGGCGGATGTCCACGCCAAGCGTGACAGCGTGTTTCCCTCGAATCAGTTTCAGATTGTCCACTAACTGGTAAGTGCCGCTCTTGGTGAAGGTTCCGTTATTGCCATTGCCCATACCGTTGTAGCTTTGAGCGAAGCCGATGTTGGGGATCCCATAAAAAGCTGGGGTGTCGGGAGCGTTGGAGAAGCCAAGATTCGCCTGCAGATTTGGCCCATAAGCGGTTTGAGAAGCAGTCTCGAAAAATAGGTGGTTATAGCCAATGCGCACCGTATTGATGGTGGTTGAATTGATGGTGCGCTCCCAGTTCAAAGCGAAGAGTTGCGCTGTGGTAGCGTTGATTGACCCGGAATAGGGCACAATGCTGGGGTGCGGTTCATCATCGCCCCTGATATTTCCGGTGAAGTAAAGACGATCCTTGTCCCCGAAATTCTGGTCGACCCGGAAGGTTTCGTTGTTGGTGGTGATGGAGTTGTGAAGGGGCACGAGGTAATTGCCGCAGGGGAGGGTGCAGGTGATGTTGGGCTTTGGGAACAAATTCGCCAGTTTCTGTCCCATCGCGTTGATTTCTGATGACGGAATGACGTTGGGCTGGCTCCCCGAACCCATGAACTGTGTGCGTGTGGTCGCACTGCACGTCGGGTTGCACACTGTCGTGCTCGGGTCGTACAGCGGATACGGCCAGTCGGAGAAATCACCGGTGCGTTCCTGCGCCGTTGGAACTTGTATGGCGTTTGCCACTGGCTGGAAGGAGCGGCGGCCACCATCATAGGCAAAGAACCAGAACGTCCTGTCTTTTCCGTTGTAAAGGCCCGGAATTCGAACCGGGCCCCCCAAAGTACCTCCGAACTGGTTTTGCTTGAACGGAGCCTTTTTCGGTACGGGGGCACCTTCGTACAGATATTCTTCCTCTTCCAGAGGGCTCCTCGGATTGAACATGTCGTTTTGTAGATAGTCGTAAGCCTGGCCGTGCCACAGATTCGTTCCCGATTTGATTGCGACGTTAATTTGGCCAGCTCCTTGGCCGTACTCCGCTGAATAGAGCCCGGACTGAACCTTAAACTCCTGAATTGCGAACTCCGATGGAATGCCCGAAGCGCTGGCAAAAAAATTGTCTGTGTCGGTGACACCGTCAACCATGAAACTGACGGATTCAGGCCGTTCGCCATTCAGACTCACTTCGGTGAAGCTGCTGTTGAGGCCGTGATTGGCCCAATAGACCTGCGAACCGCCCGTGACGTTTCCAGCACCTGCGACCAGACCTAACAGGTTATTGAAGTCGCGTCCGCTGGAGGGCAATTCCTCGATGGTTCTCTGATCCAGCACATTGCCGGTTGTAGTGTTGTCGGTTTGCACCATCTGGGCGTCGGCGGTAATTGTCATTATCTCCTGGACGTGCCCGACCTCCAGCGCAAAGTTCTGGCGCAGAGTCTGGTCGACCTCCAAAATCAGGTTCGAGCTGATCTCGCTTTTGAAACCCTGCGAGTCCACGCTGACCTGGTAGGTTCCTGGAATCATGTCGACGAAGACGTAATCACCGACGCCGTTAGTTGTGAAGTGGTTTTCCACGCCCGTGTTGACGTTTCTCGCAGTCACTTTCGCGCCGGACACAGCAGCGCCGCTTGCATCCTGTACGTGTCCAAGAATCGTTCCTTGGGAGTTCTGCGCTTGCGCCGGTACTGCGACGAGCCACAAAACGAAAAGCAATAACGAGCAAAGAGAAAGTCTGGGCCAATGAGCGGTTGCTTGCATGAATAACCCTCCGCGCCGGGGTGGCCAAAGCCGATTTCCGGTGATTTCGTAACAGGCGACACTAATCAGGCAGAATCATGACTGTCAAGAAGAAAATGATCGTTTTGCCTGATTTCGATCAACTTGCCTGTCGATTTGGCTTTCTTGGGCCGGATTCTGCAGGGTCTCGATCACGCCCCGATTCTGCCCAGGTTGAAGAGTCCTCGTAATTTGGAGCCGATTTGCGAGTTTCCCCTCTAGTCTTCGCCACGACGAGGCGCGCATTGGGACGACCGGCTCACATCGCTAACGGAGTTATTCACGAAGTCGAACTGCACCGGGAATCTTTCAAAGACTGCCTTCCGCCCCCTCCTTGGTAAAGGAAGAGGGATTGGGTTCACGAAATTCAATCACAAGAATGCTTTGTGTGCATTATTTTGCGCACTCGGCGTATAACTCCTACCGTGCTTGTTGTAAACTCGCGCTTCCGGCCGACGGAGTGGCCGCGTGTGGACCACAGGGAGACAGAGAACGAGAGCGGCCGTTCCACAATGAACGCGAGAAGTCGCGCAGACCACATATTGCGGGAGCTGCGCCACAGAGGCAGCATCTCTCTGGACGAATTGATCGCGGAGCTCGGAGCCTCGGCCGCCAGCGTGCGCCGTGATCTGGCGAAATTGGAAGCCAAGGGCCTGGTACGGCGAACTCACGGCGGTGTCACTCTTGTCGAGCCGTTACTGTATGAACCATTCCGCTACGATTCACTGTTCCAGAACCGCGAGCAGCATCGAGTGGCAGAAAAGCGGAGAATCGGTTTCGCCGCAGCCGAAATGATTCAGGAAAACGAAACGGTGGGCTTCACCGCGGGTACGACCACAACCCACGTGGCGCGGAACCTCAGAAATCGTCACAACATTCGCGTGATCACCAATGCGATCAATATCGCGATGGAATTGAGCAACTGCGCCGGGCTCAGAACGTTCGTGACCGGTGGCCTGGTGCAGTGGGCGGGCTCGTTTTCGCTCATTGGGCAGGCCGCCATCGGCGCTCTGAGCGATATTTACATGGACCGCGTATTTGTGAGTGTCTGCGGAATCGATGCCGCGCGGGGTGTGACCGTGATCGAACCGGAAGAGGCGCTCACATTTCGCGCCATGATCCAGCAATCGAAGCAGACTGTTGTGGTTGCCGATTCCACGAAGATCGGCGTCGTGACCGCGGCCCTGATCTGTCCGCTGTCGAGTGTCCACAAGCTCATCACTGACACGCGCGCTTCCGACAAGGCGATTGCGCCGTTCCGCGATCGTGGCATTGAGGTGCAGAGAGTCTAAGTCTGCGCCAGGCTGAGAGGAGAATCGCTTGCGACTTCCGAGACAATGCCGAATTCTCGTCGCGCTTGCCGCCATGGCCGGCGCCGCTTCCGCAACGCCGATCCATTTGCGCTGCGAGTACCTGCACAATCCGCTGGGCCTCGATGCACCTGCTCCTCATCTCTCCTGGCAGAGTGACAGCACGGAACGAAATTGGAAGCAAGAGGCGTACGAGGTGCTGGTGGCCACGAGCAGCGATCGTCTGCAAACGGGGCAAGCGGACGTATGGGATAGCGGCAAAACGGACTCCGACGAATCCGTCGGGATTACCTACAAGGGACCAGCACTGGAATCTCGCAAGCGGTACTACTGGGAGGTTCGAGTTTGGGATTCGGCCGGGCAGGTTTCCGATTCGGTGGAAGAAGCCTGGTGGGAGATGGGACTGTTGCGTCCGGAAGACTGGAAGGCGAAATGGATCGCCTGGCAGAATCCGCAGGACGAAGCGGACCGCAAAGATATGCGCTGGATTTGGGTCAAAGGTGAAAACGGGTTGGCTGCGGCTCCGCGCTCCTCCGCAAGCTTTCGGCTGAGTCTGCCACTGAAGGAAAACCCAAGCGCAGCCGTGCTGCTGGTTGTGGTTCGCGGCGCCTACATCGCAACCGCGAACGGCCGCGAGGTAGGAAGAAAAGAAAGATGGAGGGCGTTCGATCGGCTGGACATTGCAGACGAATTAAGAATCGGTGACAACGTAGTTGAAGTCAGAGTCACTGCCCCTGACGCACCGGACCAAGATCGAAACGCGAAATCGAAGACGACCGAAGCAGGTTTGGCAGCGCTGGTGAAAATCACGGCACAAGACGGGTCGATCACACGGATTCCGTCGGGACACGAGTGGCAGGCGGCACGCGAGAACAGTTCATCATTTCAGGCTGCCAAAGTCGTAGCGAACTTGGGTGATCTGCGGATGGGCGATCCCGGACCTCTGCCCCAGCCGGCTGCTTGCTTCCGCCGCGCGGTCGAAGTAACGAAGCCGGTGGAGCGCGCTCGACTTTATGTCACTGCTGCGGGCAGCTATCGAGCGTATCTGAATGGGAGCCGTGTCGGAAATGACGTGCTTACGCCCGGTTTCACCGACTACCGCAAGCGCGTTTTGTATCAGGTTTACGATGTCACCGGTCTTCTGAAGAGCGGCGAGAATGAGATCAGCGCGCTTCTTGGAGACGGCTGGTTCGGCAGTCCGCTCACCTGGAATGGAGTGCACTTCTTTCCCGGCCCTGATCGTTTCCGGGCGCAACTCGAACTCAACTACGCGGATGGAACCCATGATGTCATGATTACGGATGATGCCTGGAAGGCGTCATCGTCTGCCATCGTGGAATCCCGGATCTATGGCGGAGAGACGTATGATGCGCGCCAGGAAGAAGCCGGATGGCAGCAGACAAGCTTCGACGACTCGCATTGGACTCGGGCCGCGATCGCCGATGCGCCGGACATATCGGTCACAAGTCAGATCGATATACCCACTCACCTAGTCGAGACCATGCAGCCAGTATCTGTGAATCGTCTGTCCAGCGGCCGCTACATCTTCGACATGGGCCAGAACATGGTGGGATGGGTGAAGCTGAACGTGAATGGCACGGCGGGCATGAAGGTGCGGATGCGTTTTGCCGAAATCTTGAATCCTGATGGCACGATCTACACGAAGAACCTGCGCAATGCAGATGCGACCGACACCTACATCCTGAAAGGAGGAGGCGAGGGGACGTTTGCACCGCATTTCACGTTTCATGGTTTCCGCTATGTCGAAGTGACCGGATATCCCGGTACGCCGACGCTGGAATCGATCAAGGGCGAAGTGGTGAGCAGCGTCGGTAGCGATCCCGCCGCCAAGCTGACGACAGGCAGTGATCTGGTAAACCACATGTGGCAGATCGGCCTTTGGGGGCAACGCGGCAACTTCCTCAGCATTCCGACCGATTGTCCGCAGCGTGATGAACGCCTGGGCTGGATGGGCGATGCCGGCGTCTTCTGGCGAACCGGAACTTACAACTTCGACGTCGCGGCGTTCTCGCAGAAGTTCATTCAGGACATCGTCGATGCGCAGAGCGGCCACGGCGCGTTTACCAATGTCTCTCCGAATACGCTCCCGTTCTGGGGCAGTGAAACAGAAGGCTCACCGGCGTGGGACGATGCTATGGTTGGCGCTCCGGGATGGGGTGATGCCGGCGTCATCATTCCATGGACGACATGGTTGCAGTATGGCGACAAAGCCATCATTGAAAAGAACTGGGACGCGATGCAGCGCTGGATGAACTACATCCAAATCCATAATCCCGATTTCATCCGCAAGAAGGGAGTGGGTCCAGACTTCGGCGACTGGCTGGCTCCCGATCCCAACACGAATAAGGACCTGCTCGCGACAGCCTATTGGGCGCTCATCGCCAAGATGATGTCGCAGATGGCGCACGCGTTGGGCAAGGATGCGGATGCGAGGCACTATGACGAGGTCGTCGATAACACCCGTGCTGCGTTTCAGAAAGCTTATATCGCGCAGGACGGAACCGTCGGAACCGGAACGCAGACCTCTTATGTGGTTGCGCTCTACACGAAAATGGCTCCTGAGTCCTTGGAACCTTCGCTCATGGATAAACTGGTGAAAGATATCGAGGCACGCAACTGGCATCTCTCCACGGGATTTCTGGGCACACCGTTCCTGCTCTTTACGCTGGCGGATCATGGCCGCTCCGACGTTGCCTATCGGTTGCTGCTCAACGAGACTTATCCATCGTGGGGTTACATGCTGGCGAAAGGCGCAACCACGTGGTGGGAGCGATGGAACGGTGACACCGGCGATCCCGCCATGAACTCTTACAATCACTATGCATTCGGGTCGGTAGTTGCGTGGGTCTACCGATATGCAGCGGGTATCGATGCAACTCCGGACGCACCGGGTTTCAAGGAGATCACCATTCACCCTCACCTCGATTCGCGCATGCCGTGGGCCCGTGCGGAGTATGACTCCGTTTACGGAAAGATTGTCAGCGAGTGGAATGGCACTACGGCTGGTCGATTTTCGTTGCGCGTCACGATTCCACCGAATACGTCGGCCAAGATTTTTCTGCCGCTCATCGCCGGAACGCACGTGACCGAAGATGGCAATCCGGTCGAGCCGGAAACCGGGAGCGATGCCTACGTGATTCGCGCGGGTTCCGGAACATACGAGTTTGAAGAGAAGTGAGCTTTGGTTGTGACCGATTTGAAATGGAAGCGCCTATCCTTCGCCGTACACAGGGATGGAAGCGCCGTGGATCAGCTTCGCGTCATCGCTGCACAGGAAGAGGAAGACCTTCGCGATGTCCTCGGGCTTGGGCCATTTGGCGAAATTTGCTCCAGGCATTGCCTTCCGGTTGGCTTCGGTGTCGATGATGCTGGGCAGCACGGAATTAACGCGTACGCCGGTGCCTGCGAGATCGGCGGCCACGGAATCGAACATGGCCACGGACGCAGCTTTCGACGCCGCATAGGCCGCTGCTCCGGCAGCGTGATCGACTGCGGCTCGCGATGCTACGCTCACGATGGCGCCGGCGCCTTGTTTCAGCATCAACGGCACGACTTCGCGACATAGTACGTATCCGGAGCGCAGATTGAGTGCGAGCATCTGGTCAAAAACGTGGGGATCGGTCTGCCAGAGAGTTGTGCCACC